>NZ_QKTC01000040.1:0-7389 GCF_003234435.1 Curtobacterium sp. MCLR17_044
GGGCGGGCGGAGCGGGTGGCGGGGTGCCCGGTCGGAAGGTCACGGACGACCCCTACAGTCCGGCGCGACGGGACTCGGCGAGCTCGACGAGGCGGTCGCGCAGCTCGTCGGCGTCCGCTGCCGGGACACCCGGGATCCGGACGTTCGTCGCAGCCGCGGCGGTGACGAACTTCAGCTCGCTCATGCCGAGCGCCCGGTCGAGCGGCCCGCGGGCGACGTCGACGAGCTGCATCCGGCCGTACGGCACGGCCGTGAACCGCTGCCACATGAGGCCGCGTCGCACGACCAGGTCGTCGTCGCGGAGCGCGTAGCCGATGGCCCGGACCCGTCGGGGCGTGAGCGCGGCGGTGATCGCCGTGGTGACCGCGACGACGATGCCGATGGAGAGCCACACGGTGCCGGCCCCGGAACCGAAGCCGTCGGTGACGATCCCGATGAGCACGCAGCCAGCGGTGAGCACGACACCGATCACGAGCGTGGTGATGAGTTCGGCCCACACGAGCTTCGCGGACACCCGCTGCCAGGCGATCCCACCGAGGCCGAGGCCGGGCTCGTCGAGTCGTTCACGCGGCATCGCGGGCCTCCTGGGGTTGCTCGGTCAGTTCACCGTCGTCGAACCGTTGCGGGGATCGTCACGGTCGTCGTCGTCGTCACCCGGAGGTGCGATGCACATGCGCTCCGCCACGAGTGCGCAGACCGTCAGGACGATCCCGCCCCCGACGGCGATCACGTTCGGCAGGGTCGAGCCTAGCGAAGGCGTCGCGGAACGGGTCAGCAGGTACAGCACGAGGCCGAGGGCGAACCCGCCGAGCAGCGTGCCGCAGATGCTGGACGCCTTCGCGAGCACGACGACCCGGGTCGCGTAGAGCGGGTCGACCGGCCGCTGGCGTCCGGCACCGTCGCGCGCGTGCCGGCGCACCGGGCGCGCCATGAGCACGACGGCGACGCCGATGAACGCGAGCGTGACGCCGAGCGGGATCGAGAACAGGAACGTCGGCAGCTGGCGCGACGCCAGGACGGCGTCGAGTGCGAAGCCGGCGACCACCGTCACGACGGCGATGCTGATCAGCGTGGAGGCGCGGGTGGGCTTCATGCGCTGGTCGCGCTCCCCGCAGGCCGGGAGGCCCGTGCCGGCTCCGCGAACAGGCGCGGCTCGTCGACGCGCTCGGTGTCGTCCCCCACGGCGGTGAGCAGGTCGGCCACCGGTCCGGCACCGGGCAGGACGGCCTCGGGGTCGGCGTCGAGCCACGGGGCGAGCACGAACGCGCGCTCAGCGGCCCGCGGGTGCGGCACGACCAGGGTGTCCGTGGCGATCCGCAGGTCGTCCACCGCGACGATGTCGAGGTCGAGGGTGCGGTCGCCCCACCGGACCTCGCGCGTGCGGCCGTGGGCGTCCTCGATGCCGTGCAGGGCGTCGAGGAGGGCCTGCGGCTCGAGGTCGGTGTCGACGACCACGACGGCGTTCCGGTAGCGGGGCTTCGACGTGTCGAGGCCGTCCAGGGTCACGGCGACCGACTCGACCTCGCGGCTCGAGGCCACCGGCACGACCCGGGGCAGGGCGGCGATCGCGGTGGCGGCGGCACGGAGCGTGCTCCCCCGGTCGCCGAGGTTCGCTCCGAGGGCGACGACGACCCGGTGGGTCATTCTTCTTCCTCGTCCCGCACCGTGGCGCCGCGGGCACGCCGGATGGTGATCGAGACGTCGGTGAACGGCACGGTGATCGGGGCCTGCGGCTTGTGCACCGTGACCTCGGTCGCCAATGCGGCACGGTGGGTGAGCACGGCCGCGGCGATGCGCTCGGCCAGCGTCTCGATCAGGTCGACCGGGTCGCGTTCGATCTCGGCGACGACCTGCTCGGCGAGGACGCCGTAGTGCACGGTGGCGTCGAGGTCGTCACTGCCCGAGGCGGCGCGGGCGTCGAGCTCCACGGCGACGTCGACGACGAAGTCCTGGCCGTCCTGACGCTCGTGGTCGAAGACGCCGTGGTGTCCGCGGGCGCGGACCCCGGTGAGTCGGATGGTGTCGTTCACGATCGAGCTGCCCTCCAGGCGTCCCAGACGTCGAGCACGGCACGGGTCGGTGCCGGGTCGTGCACGCGCACACCCCACGCGCCGCGTTCGGCGGCGAGCAGGCTGATGGCGGCGGTGGCGAGGTCGCGCTCCCTGGGCGGGGCACCCTCGGGGCTCCCGACACCGTCGAGGAACCGCTTGCGTGAGGCGGCGACGAGCACCGGCAGACCGATCGAGGCGAAGCGCTCGTAGCCGGCCAGGATCTCCCAGTTCTGCACGCCGTGCTTGGCGAAGCCGAGGCCCGGGTCGATGACGACCTGCTCCTGCCGGACGCCGAGCACGATGAGTTCGGCGACCCGGAGCTCGACCTCACGCCGGACCTCCTCGACCGCGTGGGTGTACTCGGCGTTGCGGTACATCCGGTCGCTGTGGCCGCGCCAGTGCATGACGACGAAGCCGACCCCCGTCGACGCCACGACCCGGGCCATGTCCGGGTCGGCGAGCCCGCCCGAGACGTCGTTGACGATGGCGGCACCGAGGTCGACGGCACGTTCGGCCGTTGCGGCGTTCATCGTGTCGACGCTGACCGGGATGCCCTCGGCGACGAGCTGCTGCACGACCGGCAGCACCCGTTCCTGCTCGACCGGCACGGGCACGCGCTCCGAACCGGGGCGGGTGGACTCCCCACCGACGTCGATGACGTCCGCGCCGGCCGCGACGAGGTCCCGTGCGTGCTGCACGGCGTCGTCGTAGGCCTGGTGCAGCCCGCCGTCGCTGAACGAGTCGGGGGTGACGTTGAGGATGCCGAGCACCCGGGTGCGTTCCTCGGCCGGGCCACCGCGGTCACGGCGACGGCCGGTCACGACCTCGGGCACCGGCTGGGGTGCACGGAGGTCGATCGCGACCGTCGCCGGTTCGGCGGCGGCGGCGCGGGCACGACTCACCTCGGCGAGTCGACGCTCTCGTCGCGTCGGCAGCTCGGTCATACCGGCCTACGCGGGGGCGATACCCGGGTTGCCGAACGGGCGACGACGGGTCTTCGAGGTCGACTCGGAGTCCGACGGGTCCGCTGCGGTCGAGGCGGCCTTGCCGGGCACGTCGATCGCGGGCAGGTTGCTGACCGGGCGCTTGTCGCTGGAGAGCCACTGCGGGCGCTCCGGCAGCTTGCGGACGTCCTTGAAGATCTCCACGAGCTCCGGGGCGTCGAGCGTCTCCTTCTCGAGGAGCTCGCCGGCCAGGCGGTCGAGGATGTCCCGGTTGTCGTTGAGCACCTGGTAGGCCTCGTCGTGCGCGGCCTCGAGCAGGGCGCGGGTCTCGGCGTCGACCGTCTGGGCGATGGTCTCCGAGTAGTCGCGACCGGTGCCACCGCTCATGTCGCGGCCGACGAACGGCTCGCTCGAACCGGACCCGAGCTTGACGGACCCGACAGCCTGGCTCATGCCGTACTCGGTGACCATCTTGCGAGCGGTGCCGGTGGCCTTCTCGATGTCGTTCGAGGCGCCCGTGGTCGGGTCGTGGAAGACGATCTCCTCGGCGACGCGACCACCCATGGCGTAGGTGAGCTGGTCGAGGAGCTCGTTGCGGGTGACCGAGTACTTGTCCTCGAGCGGGAGCACCATCGTGTAGCCGAGGGCACGGCCACGGGGCAGGATCGTGATCTTCGTGACCGGGTCGGTGTGCCGCATCGCCGCTGCCGCCAGGGCGTGGCCGCCCTCGTGGTACGCGGTGATCAGGCGTTCCTGGTCGGACATGATCCGGGTGCGGCGCTGCGGGCCGGCCATCACGCGGTCGACGGCCTCGTCGAGGGCACGGTTGTCGATGAGCTGCGCGTTCGAACGGGCGGTCAGCAGGGCCGCCTCGTTCAGGACGTTCGCCAGGTCGGCACCGGTGAAGCCCGGCGTCTTGCGGGCGAGCAGCTCGAGGTCGACGCTCGCGGCGAGCGGCTTGCCCTTCGCATGCACCTCGAGGATCTGCTTGCGGCCGGCGAGCCCCGGGGCGTCGACGCCGATCTGGCGGTCGAAACGGCCGGGACGCAGGAGCGCGGGGTCGAGCACGTCGGGACGGTTCGTCGCGGCGATGAGGATGACGTTCGTCTTGCCGTCGAAGCCGTCCATCTCGACCAGGAGCTGGTTCAGCGTCTGCTCGCGCTCGTCGTTGCCACCGCCGATGCCGGCACCACGGTGACGACCGACGGCGTCGATCTCGTCGATGAAGACGATGGCCGGCGAGTTCGCCTTGGCCTGCTCGAAGAGGTCACGGACACGGCTCGCACCGACACCGACGAACATCTCGACGAAGTCCGAACCGGAGATCGAGTAGAACGGCACGCCGGCTTCTCCCGCGACGGCGCGGGCGAGCAGGGTCTTGCCGGTTCCGGGAGGGCCGTAGAGCAGCACGCCCTTCGGGATCTTCGCCCCGACGGCCTGGAACTTCGCGGGCTCCTTGAGGAACTCCTTGATCTCGTGCAGTTCCTCGATCGCCTCGTCGGCACCCGCGACGTCGGCGAACGACACCTGCGGGTTCTCCTTGTTGTTGATCTTGGCCTTCGACTTGCCGAACTGCATGACCTTCGAGCCGCCGCCCTGGGCGCTCGAGAGCAGGAACCAGAACAGGGCACCGATGATCAGGAACGGCAGCAGGATGCCGAGCAGCGACAGGAACCAGTTGCCCTGTTGCACGGTGTCGTTGTAGCCGTCCGGCAGGTTGGAGTCGTTGACCGCCTGCACGACCTCTTCGCCGCGCGGCGTGGAGTAGTAGAACTGCTCCTGCTTGTCGCCGTCCTTCAGGACGAGGTCGACCCGCTGCTCGGTGGAGTTGATGGTCACGGACGAGACCTTGTCATCGGACAGCTGCTCGAGACCCTTCTGGGTGTCGATCTGTTGCGTGCTGCCCTGGCTGATGACGCTCCAGCCGATGAAGATGCCCGCCAGCGCGATCAGCACGTAGAGGTACGGGCCGCGGAAGATGCGCTTGAAGTTCATGTGATCCGGGCGCGAGTGCCCGACACCTTTCTCTGCCGAAGTTGCGTGCAGGTCAGCATACGGCCGCGATTCTGTGGCGAGAATGGGTGTCCTCTGCGGGCGAACTCACCCCCGGGCCAGAGTCGGCCGAGTGCGGCCCGAGCGCGGCGGGCTGCCCGTCAGGAGTAGACGTGCGGAGCGAGGACGCCGACGCCGCGCAGGTTGCGGTAGCGCTCGTCGTAGTCCAGGCCGTACCCGACCACGAAGGCGTCGGGGATGTCGAAGCCCACGTACTTCACGTCGACCTCGACCTTGGCGGCCTCGGGCTTGCGCAGCAGGGCGACGATCTCGACGCTCGCGGCACCACGGGACTGCAGGTTCTGCTTGAGCCACGACAGGGTCAGACCGGAGTCGATGATGTCCTCGACGATCAGGACGTCGCGGCCGTGCAGGTCGGTGTCGAGGTCCTTGAGGATCCGCACCACGCCGGACGACTTCGTGCCGGAGCCGTACGACGACACCGCCATCCAGTCCATCCGCGCCTGCATCTTGAGGTGGCGCGAGAAGTCCGCCATCACCATGACGGCACCCTTGAGCACCCCGACGAGCAGCGGGTCGCGGCCCGCGTAGTCGGCGTCGACGACCGCCGCGAGCTCGGCGAGCTTCTCGTCGATCTGCTCAGGGGTGAAGAGCACTTCGGACAGGTCTGCCTGGACGTCGGAGAGTTCCACCACGCCAGCCTAACCGGCGCTGAACTCGATACGGTCGCCGGTCCGCGTGGCACGGACGCCCGGCAGGTCGATCGGGCCCTGTCCGCTCCAGTCCGTGACGAGCCGGCAGACCTCGAGCGTCTGCACGCGCGACAGCGTCACCCCGAACTCGCTCTCCACCGCCAGGCGCACGAGTCGCTGCCGGAGCGCCGGTGGGTTCGCTCCGAGCGCCCGCACCGACAGCGAGATGCCCGCCTCGGAGTGCTCGGCGATGTCCTCCGCGATCTCCTCGGCGAAGTGGTCGAGCGCCGCGGAGTCCTCGCGCAGCTGGTCGGCCGTGCGGGCCAGGGCCTCGGGCACCCCGGCACCGAGCTCCCGTTCGAGCACCGGCAGCAGGGTGTTCCGCACCCGCACCCGTGCGTACGCGGGGTCGTCGTTCTGCGGGTCGCGCCACGGCGCCAGCCCCGCTGCGGCGCACGCCTGCCGGGTCGCGTGGCGCCGGACCGACAGGAGCGGCCGGCCGTAGGCCGGACCGCCGTCACGGCGGGCGAGCGGCTGCATGCCGGACAGGCTGTCCGGCCCGCTGCCGCGCAGCAGGCCGAGCAGCACCGTCTCGGCCTGGTCGTCCAGGGTGTGGCCCAGCAGCACCAGGGGTGACCCGGTGGCGGCCGCGACCTCGGCGATCGACGCGTGGCGGGCCTCCCGGGCGGCGCCTTCCGGACCACCGTCGGAGCCGACCGTGACCCTGCGGACCGTCACCGGGTCGAGTCCCAGCTCGGATGCCTGCCGGGAGGCGCGGCTCGCGACCGCCTCGGAGCCCGCCTGGAGCGCGTGGTCGACGACCACTGCCCCGGCCCGCAGACCCTGCTTGCCCGCTTCGAACGCGGTGGCCGCAGCGAGGGCGAGGGAGTCCGGTCCGCCGCTCAGTGCGACGAGGACCAGGTCGCCTGCGGCGACCACGCCGTCGTCGACGGCTGCGGCGAGCAGGTCGCGGACCGCCAGGCGGGTCTCGGCGACGGCGGGGTCGAGCCGGGGACGCGGAGAGTTCACCCGGTAACGTTAGCCGCGCTTTCGCAACACACGACAGTCCCCGAAGCAGACACAGGAGCGCAACATGGCCGCGTACGACGTCGTCGTCGAGATCCCCAAGGGCAGCCGCAACAAGTACGAGGTGGACCACGAGACCGGTCGCGTCTATCTCGACCGCGTGCTGTTCACCTCGTTCGTCTACCCCACCGACTACGGGTTCTTCGAGAAGACCCTGGCCGACGACGGTGACCCCGTGGACGCGCTGCTGCTGCTCGAGTTCCCGACGTTCCCCGGCGTCGGCGTCAAGGTCCGCCCCGTCGGCGTCTTCAAGATGAGCGACGAGGCCGGCAACGACGAGAAGGTCCTCGTCGTCCCCGCCAAGGACCCGCGTTGGGCGCACATCCAGGACATCTCGGACGTGCCGGAGCAGACGAAGGCCGAGATCGCGCACTTCTTCGAGCGCTACAAGGACCTCGAGCCGAACAAGTGGGTCAAGGCCGATGGCTGGGGCGACGCCGCCGAGGCCGAGCGCATCGTGCAGGCCGGTCAGGCCGCGTACATGCCCGGCTCGCACTGACGATCCCCTGACGACGAACGGCGCCCGCTCTCCATCCGGAGGGCGGGCGCCGTTCTGTGTCGTGCGCGCGGCTGTCGCGCGGGGCGGGGCGTGCGGGGGCGCGG
>NZ_QKTC01000041.1:0-6515 GCF_003234435.1 Curtobacterium sp. MCLR17_044
GGGGTCGGAGGGGAGGCGCGGATCACGTGGGCCGTTCAGCGCACGTGATCCGCGCCTCCAGTCCGGGGCGTCAGCGGAACAGCGAACGGAGCATCGCGACGGCCGCGTGGACCGCCTCCGTCACCGGTCGGTCGGCGGCTGCGCCGCCACCGCCGGTCTGCACACCGCCGGACGGGGTGGCGGCGGTCGCCGCGGCGTCCGTCACGGGCACGACCGTCAGGTTGCCCTTGCTGTCGTCGAGGACGAACAGGGTCGAGACCGTGTTGCCGGCGAGGTCGACCTTGGCGGTGCCCCGCTGGCCGCTGCCGGAGACGTCGAGCGACCACTTGCCGGCGTCGACCGTTGCGTACTTGGTGGCGCTGCCGAAGGTGGCGTCCTCGGCGATGGGGGTGCCGTCGGAGGTCTGCACGTCGACACGCTTCGCGGTGGTGGCGGCCTGGACGAGCCGGAGCTTCGCCTTGCCGTCGCCGGGCTGCTGCAGGTCGTCTGTGAACGCGGTCGTCTTCAGCCCGTCGTTCTTGCCGTAGGCGACGACGGTGCTGGCGTCGCCCTTCTGCACGGTGACGTCGGTGGAGATGACGGGGGTGGCACGCGGGGCATCGGCGGCGCGCATCGACAGGACGTAGGTGCCGACCGGCAGCTTCTTGTACGGGCTGACCTGGCCGTAGGTGACGTCGTCGAGTTCGAAGACGGTCTTGCCCCCGGCGAGGCTGGACAGTTCGACGTCGACGCCCTTCGTGTCCGGCGACAGGTGTCCGACGCGGAGCCAGCCCTGGTCGGCCGTCGCCGCGGAGGCGGTCTGCGGGGCGGCGAGCCCGACCGTCGCGGCGACGAGTGTGGCGGCGAGCGCTCCGACGACGACGGTGCGGCGGCGGTTCGTGGTGCGTGCGGTCATGATGGTGCTCCTTCGGGTCGAGGTGCGGTTGGCGTGCGGGTGTCCGTGCGGGTGTCGTGTCGAGGTGCGGGCCGTGCGGGTCGTGCGGGTCGTGCGGGTCGTGCGGGCCCCCGGACGAGCGGGCGAAATACCGGGGTCCACGCCGGAGCCCTCCGGGCATTTCGCCCGCTCGGCCAGCGGGCGCTCCGCCCCGACGTGTTCGCGGAGAACGGTTCCGCGGCCGCCCCGGCGAGCGGGCGGAATGCCAGGGTCCACGCCGGAGCCCTCCGGGCATTTCGCCCGCTCGCGGAACGCCAGCTCGCGGGACGCCAGCTCGGCAAGCTCCCGCTCGGCCGAGCGATCGGGGGTCACGAGGCGCTCGTCGCGGTCGTCGTCGGGTCGGCCGGGGCGTACGTCACCGTGAGCCGTGCTCCCTCACGCTCGACCGAGTCCGGCCGGAACGCCTCGGACATGGCGTCGAAGGTCCGAGCGACCCGTGCTGCCGAGGCGTCGTCGCTCGTGTGCAGGACGACGGTGCGGAACGGCTGGCCGGTCTCCCCGGTGCGCGGGGTGAACCGGTCGACCCGCACGTCCTGGTCGGCGAACACCTGACCGAGCGCGATCATCGCCCGCGAGTCGACCTGTCCGGCGCGGAACTGCGACTTCGTGCCGTCGTCCGCACGCAGGGCCGGGTTCGAGGCGAGCTCGGTCCCCAGGGTCTTCCGGACGTCGGTGGCCCGGGTGATCGCGGTCTCGGCGGCACCGGCTCCCTCGGCGTGGATCCGGCGGACCTCGACCTGCTGGTCACCGGTGCCGAAGGTCGCGACGGCCGTGGAGTTCTCGATCGCCTGCCGCACGTCGGTGGACGAGTTGCCGCCGGTGCGCATGGAGTCCGTCGTGATGACGTAGTCCGAGTCCTTCCAGCCGTTCGGGGACTGCCGTTCCACCGCTCCGTCGGTGTCGAGCTTGTAGTACCAGACGACGTTGTTCCGGGCGAAGCCGTCGTCCACCAGGTCGACCCACATGGCGTCGTCGACCAGCAGACGCGAGGACTTCGGCACGTTGTCGCCCACCCACTGCTCGGCCTGCTGCATGGGTAGGTCGAGGTTGCCGAGCAGGAACCCGCGCAGTTGGGTCCCCCACAGCGGCACCGCGACGACGAGCGCCGCAGCCGTGACGACGGCCCAGGTGATGCCGAGGCCGCGCCGTGCCCTCGGGCCGAACCGGCTCCGGGTGTGGACCCGACCGGCGATCGTCAGGACGGCACGCTCGGCGGTGTACGCGACGAGGAGCGCCGCGAACGGGATGAGCATGATGACGTACGGCACCGGCAGGTACCCGTTCGGCCGGAACATCACCGCGAGCAGGAACACGAGCATCGCGGCGATCGGTCGGACCCGGCGCAGGAACAGCCCCACGACTGCGGCGACCGAGCCGAGCACGATGAACACCGGGTCGAGGGCCCACCACTGCGCGGCGGCCTCGTTCGCCAGGCTGCCCCCGTCGAACACCGATCCGGAAGCGGTCCGCGACCCGAGCTGGTAGGTGACGCCCTCCCACAGGCTGACCCGCCCGGCGCCCGGCACGAGTTCGCCCTTCACCGCGGCGAGCAGCAGGTACCCGCCGCCGATCAGCACGAGCACGGCCCCGGCGACGCTGAGCGTGTACCGGCGGGTGCTCTTGTCGGCGCGACGCACGGCCATCCAGATGAGGAACGGCAGCGCGAGCAGGTAGGTCTCCTTGGACAGCACGGCGATGCCGAGGCAGGCAGCGGCACCGGCGAACCCGGCGAGCTGCTGGCGACGGCTCAGCACGAGGACGAACGCGGCGAGCAGCCAGGGCGTCGCGACGTTGTCGATGTACACGGTGCGGTGGTACTGCAGCGCGAGCGGTGACAGCGCGAAGACGAGTCCGGCCATGGCCGCCGTTATCCGTCCGGCACCGAGCCGCCGGGCCAGGACGAACAGCAGGATGCTCGAGACGGCGGAGAAGAACACCATGGCCTCGCGCCCGGCCTCCACCGCGAAGGGGTACCGCGCGAACGCCCCGGTCAGCCCGGTGTACCCGGCGATCTGGATCCATCCGAGCGGCGGGTGGTCGTACCAGTACGTGTAGTGGGTGAGCTCGCCGAGGTTCGTGATCGCCCACGCCTGGGCGGTGTACGTCCCCTCGTCGTCGATGCGCTGCGGTGTGCCCGACATGTTCCAGGCCTGGACGAGCACGGTCACCGCGACGACGGGCAGCAACCACGTCAGGCTGGCTGCGTGCAGGCGGAACCACGCCCCGATGCCGGTGCGGTGGGCGGTGGAGCCACCACGGATCGGGATGCCCGTGGTGTCGGTGATGCTGGCGGTCATCGGGTGCCTCCCGTGGTGGTGCCGGCGAACGCACGATCGGACGACGCTGCGCCCGCGGACGACGCTGCGCCCGATCCGGCGAGGTCCGAGGCGAAGCCGACCACCTGTCCGTTGCGGTGCTGGCCGGTGTGCTCGGTCTTCTCCCACCCGTTCTGGCCCTTGGCGTGCCGGACGACTGCCCGGACCGCCGCTGCGGCGAGGAACACCTGGTACGGCACCAGGCCGAGCACGAGCCGCACGTAGTCGCGGAGCCGGACCTTCTCGCCGTACAGGCGGCCGAACTCGTTCAGCCCGACGATCTCGACGGCCAGCAGCATCAGCGTCGGTGCGACCGGGATGAACGACACCAGGGCGATCGCCGTCGGCACCTTGACGAACAGGATCATCAGGACGCTCAGCGGGATGAGCAGCCCGGTGGCCGCCTGGATGAACGGCATCGTGAGCATGTAGCGGGCGAAGAACCGCTGCCGGAAGGACGGCAGCTTCTTCCACTCCCCCTTGCCCAGCACCTGCAGGAAGCCCTGGTTCCACCGCGTGCGCTGCTTGAGCAGCGAGGCGAAGGTCGGCGGGGTCTCCTCGCGGGTGACGGCCTCGGGACTGTAGGCGACGACGACCTTCGCGCCGTCGGCGGAGAGCCGCACGCCGAGCTCGCAGTCCTCGGCGAGGCAGTGCGCGTCCCAGCCGTTCGACCACTCCAGGCGGGAGCGCGTCACGAAGACGGTGTTGCCCCCGAGCGGGATGAACTTGGACCCGGCGTGGAAGTGCAGGCGCGAGCGGAACCAGAAGTAGTACTCCAGGACGTTCCGGAGCGACCACCAGCTCGACGTGAAGTTCATCAGCTGGACGCCGCCCTGCACCACGTCGGCGTCGGTCTCCTGGAACCGCGAGTCGACGAGGGAGAGCAGCCGCGGGTAGACCTCGTCCTCGGCGTCGAACACCCCGACGATGTCGCCCGTCGCGTGCTGGAGCGCCAGGTTCATCGCCTTCGGCTTGTTCTTCGGCAGGGTGTCGTCCACCACGACCTTGATCAGGGAGGGGTGCCGAGCCGCCGCCGCACGCACGACGGCGTCGGTCTCCGGGTCGTCCTCCCCGACGATCGCGATGATCTCGAAGTCGGGATGGTCCTGGGTCGCGAGCATGTCGAGCGTCTGCCCCATCACGTCCTGCTCGTGCCGACCGGGCACCAGGAGCGTGAACCGGTGGGCCGCCGGCCGCGGGGTCTGGCTGAAGCTGGTGGACTTCAGCGCGTCCCGGGACCGCCAGGCGTGCAGCATCCACCAGAGGGTGGTCAACGCGATGATCGTGAGCAGCACGGAGAGGGCGATGAGGGTCGAGTAGCCGAG
This sequence comes from Curtobacterium sp. MCLR17_044, assembly GCF_003234435.1. Classification (NCBI taxonomy): domain Bacteria; kingdom Bacillati; phylum Actinomycetota; class Actinomycetes; order Micrococcales; family Microbacteriaceae; genus Curtobacterium; species Curtobacterium sp. MCLR17_044. Next base: position 4,575 of record NZ_QKTC01000041.1, read on the forward strand.
CCACTCGCCCAGCGACCAGGTGGCCTGTGGGAGCTGCCCCGAGCCTCCCGTCGGCACGTCCGTGGTCCCGCGGTTCGGGACGTCCCCGGTCGTGCCGGGGCGTTCGTCGGGCTGGAGCAGCGGCCCTGCGGCCGTCAGCAACACGGCTGAGATGGTCATTCGGGGAACCCCTTCGGACGTGTGTCGGTGGACCGGAAGACGAGGGCCTTGTACGCGGCGAACCGGAACGCGGTGCCGAGGACGAGGCCGACGCCGTTGCCGGCGACGTTGTCGGCGAGGGTGGACGTGAAGCCGAGGACGTAGTGCGAGACGAACAGGCAGGCAGCGGCGATGCCGAGACCGACGAGGTTCGTGGCAGCGAAGAGCAACCCCTCGCGGACGGTCTCGCGGCGGCCGGTCTGGCGCTGGGAACGGAAGGTGATGAAGCGGTTGCCGAGCCACGCGACCGAGGTCGCCACGATGGCCGACACGATCTTCGCGGCGATGGGACCGTCCGACATGACGGTGGCGCGGAGCAGGTTGTAGACACCCAGGTCGATGACGAAGCAGACGGCACCGATGGTGCCGAACGACGCGAGTTGCCTCGCGGTGGCGAGCAGGCGCGGGACCGTGCCAGGGCGCACGGTCCGCACCGCACCGGTGTCGGGTGACACCAGAACGGGGGTACGAGTTCGGGTCATGCCCCCGATTCGGGGGGCGTGACTGGGTGGTTTGGGCGGGGTACGCGACTTGCCAGGCCTCTGCCAGATGCGCGACACATGCCGTTCATCTTGACGATCCGTCAGCTGCGGTGGTCAGGGGCGCACGGACGACGGACGGGAGGCCCGGTGCCAGCTGGCACCGGGCCTCCCGTCCGTCGGTCGGTTGCGTCTACGCGGGGCGCGACGACGGGGACACGTTCTTCGACGCGTCCCGTTCCGGGATGTCGCCGAGTGCCTCGTCGATCGCCGCGAGGGCGTCCGCGTCGAGCTTGACGCCGGCGGCCTTCACGTTGTCGGTGACCTGCTGCGGACGCGAGGCGCCGACGATGGCGCTCGCGACGTTCTCGTTCTGCAGGGTCCACGCGATCGCGAGCTGCGCGAGCGTGAGGCCGGCCTGGTCGGCGACGGGCTGCAGGCGCTGCACGGCTTCGAGGACCTCGTCGCGCATGAACCGCTTGATCATGTCCGCGCCGCCCTTCTCGTCCGTGGCACGCGAACCCTCGGGCAGGGGCTGACCCGGCTTGTACTTGCCGGTCAGGACGCCCTGCGCAATGGGCGACCAGACGATCTGCGACAGGCCGAGCTGCTTCGAGGCGGGGACGACCTCGCCCTCGATGACCCGCCACAGCATCGAGTACTGCGGCTGGTTCGAGATGAGCTGGAAGCCGAGCTCCTTGGCGAGTGCGGCACCGGCGCGGATCTGCTCGGCGGACCACTCGCTGACGCCGATGTAGAGCGCCTTGCCCTGGCGGACGACGTCGGCGAAGGCCTGCATCGTCTCTTCGAGGGGGGTCTCGTAGTCGTAGCGGTGTGCCTGGTAGAGGTCGACGTAGTCGGTCTGCAGTCGCTCGAGCGAGCCGTCGATCGACTCCATGATGTGCTTGCGGCTGAGGCCGACGTCGTTGTGTCCCTTCGGGCCGGTCGGCCAGTAGACCTTCGTGAAGACCTCGAGGGACTGGCGCCGCTCGCCCTTGAGCGCCTCGCCGAGGACGGTCTCGGCGGCGGTGTTGGCGTACGTGTCCGCGGTGTCGAACGTGGTGATGCCGGCGTCGAGCGCTGCCCGCACGCACTGGGTGGCGACGTCGTTCTCGACCTGCGAGCCGTGCGTCAGCCAGTTGCCGTAGGTGATCTCGGAGATCTTGAGTCCGGAGTTGCCCAGGTACCTGAATTCCATGGTCCCGACGCTACTGGAGTGAGCGCGCACGTGAGGGGTCCCGCGAGTGCCTGTCGGGGTGGGTGG
>NZ_QKTC01000042.1:0-6426 GCF_003234435.1 Curtobacterium sp. MCLR17_044
GTGGGGCCCTGCGGCGGGCGGGCGGGCGCGTTCGAGCGACGGCCCGGCTAGGTCCGTGCGAGCAGCCGACGACCCAGCCAGTCGTCCGCGTGGCGGACCCCGGGCAGGGCGAAGTAGTAGCCGCCACCGACCGGCGACACGTAGTCGACGAGGGGTTCGTCGACCAGGCGCCTCTGCACGGCGACGAACTGCCGTTCCAGGTCGGCCTGGAAGCACGCGAACAGCAGGCCCATGTCGAGGTCGCCGTTCGTGTCGGTCCCGTTGTCGTAGTTGTACGGACGACGGAGCATCTGCTGTGCACGGGCCTCGGCGGTTCGGGGGTTCGCCAACCGGATGTGCGCGTCCATCTGGATGACGTCGCCGGTCGGGTCGTCCTGGTACCGGGGGTCGTCGAACTCGCCGCTGCGGGTGAGCGGGGCACCGGAGTCGCGATGCCGGCCGATCATGTTCTCCTGCTCGTGCAGTGAGACGCGGTCCCAGAACTCGACGAACATCCGGATGGTCCGCACGACGTGGTAGCTGCCCCCGGTGACCCAGTCGGGTTCGCCGTCCTGTCCGCCGCGGGTCCAGACCAGGTCGTCCATGACGCTGCGGTCCGCGGTGGACGGGTTGCCGGTGCCGTCCTTGAACCCGAGCAGGTTGCGCGGGGTGCCGGAGGGGCGCGGCGGGGACGCGAAACCGTCCTGCCGCCAGCGCACCTGCATGCCACCGCGGGTGGCCCGGGCGATGTCGCGGACGGCGTGCAGGACGGTGTCGGTGTTGTGCGCGCACACCTGCAGCAGCAGGTCGCCGTCCGAGATCGACCGGTCGAGGTCGTCGTTCGGGAAGTCCTCCATCGTCCGCAACCGCGCCGGGCGCTGCCCCGACAGGCCGTACCGGTGGTCGAAGAGCGAGGCGCCGACGCTCGCGGTCACGGTGAGCCCGTCGGCCGCGACCTCCGGTCCGAGCACGCCGGAGTCGGCCGGCGGCGCGGTGATCCCGACGTCGGCAGGCGTGCCGCCACGGGTGAGGAACCGGGCCCGCTCGGTGATCGTCCGGAGCAGGTCGGCGAGCTCCCCGCGGTCGGCCGCGGTCACGTCGAACGCCAGGAACGCCGACTGTCGCTGCGCGGGCGTGGTGATCCCCGCCTGGTGCGCCCCGTGGAACGCGTACGAGGAACCGGGCGGAGCGTCGGCACCGCCCGTGGTCGCGGCGGCTGCCTGGAGGCCCGTCCCACCCCCGGCGGTCAGGCTCGCCGCCGCCGCGGCGGCTCCGGCACCTGCCCCGACCGCGCTGGTCAGGAACGCGCGGCGGCCGACGCCGCGGGTGGGGCCGGTCGGCGGCTGCTGGTCGCCCGGGGCGCCGGCGGGACACGCGCTGCCGTCGGCGGACAGTCCGAGGCGGGCGTGCGCCTCGGTCATCCGTCGGTACGTCGCCGCGTCCATCCCGCGTGGGAGTTGCCGGCTCTGGAGGCCCTGCCGGCCCTGGCGCTGCGGTCGTTCGGTCACGAGGTCCTCCTCGGGTCGCAGATGGCGGCGACGGGGGCGAGTCGTTCGAGCGCAGCGTCGAGGTCGGCGTCCAGGTGCTCGCGGGCGGTGCGGTCGAGACCGTCGAGGGTGTCCCAGCTGCCGTCGGGCCGTCGGTGTGATCCCACGTCTGCGCGGAGGGTCGCCAGCGCGCGATCGGTGGCCCGGAGCCCCGGGTAGCGGGTCCGCAGGATCGACCGGAGCGGCTCGAGCGCGTGTTCCGTCCCGATGGTGTTCGCGTCGATCGTCGCCAGTGCGGTGTGACTGCCGGCGTCGGTGGCCCCGGTCGCCTCGAAGCGGAGCGCGTTCTCGAGGATCTCGTGCGAGCGCAGGCCGATGTCGAGCGGGTCGACCCGTTGGGTGGGGAACGTCCGGCGCAGGTGTGCGACGGCGGCGACCAGGGCGTCGGCGGGCGCGACGGCGCGACGGCTGGGCGCACCCGACCACAGCAGCGCCTCGACGCGGTGGAACCCGGTCAGGTGCGGGTCGTCGAGTGCGGTCCGTCCGGCGGCCGGGAGCCCGTTGATCGCGGTGTCGTCGTCGCCGAACGCACCGTAGGCGGCTCCGAGCTGCTCGTACTCGCGGTGCCCGGTCAGCCAGTCCCGCCGTGCAGCGCCGACGTCACCTGCACGGACGTCGGCGTCCAGCGCACGCACGTCGGCGAGCAGCGCCGGCAGGCGACTCTCGATCCAGGCGCCGTACGACTTCGCGGCGGGGATCAGGTCGTCGCGGGTGACCGGGACGATCCCCGGGGTCTCGTCGCTGACGTGGGTGGCGCCGCGCAGGTGGACGACGGGGCCGGTGCTCGGGTTCGCGTCGGCGGGCAGACAGCGGAACCGGTACTGGCCGCGCGGGAGGCGGACGCCGTAGTCGTGCGTCGCACCCGATCCCAGACCCTCCGCGTCGAGGTAGACCGCGCCGTTCGTGGGGTCGACCAGCTGCACCTCGATCCCGGCGACGGAGGTGTTGTGGATCCGGAACGACTGGGGGCCGGCGAGGGCGCGGTCCGGGCTCGCGGGCCACCCCGTCCCGCAGGCGTCTGTGCCGGCCTGCACGGTGACCGCCGACGTCTGCGGCGCCGGCGAGGGGACCAGGTGCGGGGCGACGATCGCCGTCCCCACGAGTGCCCCGAGCGCGCCGACGACCACTGCCGTCGTGGCACGAACCGACATCGGCACCGATGACCCCATCCTGTAGCAACTCACAGAACACCCTGATCAGAGCCACTTTCGGCTCGACCAGGGCAACCATAGAGTCGCTCTCGGGGCAGTTTTCCCGTCGTTCACCGCAGGGCGGTTCTGTTCACCGGATCGTCATCGAGCGGCCTGCGGCGAACGGGCGCACCCGGGTGGCGTGGGCCGCTCGAGCTCGAGCTAGAGCTCGACCTCGAACGGCTCGGTGCGCACGAGCTCGTGCACGCCGGAGATGACCTCGCTCGGGCGGAACGGGTACCGGTCGATCTCGGCCTGGTCGCTGATGCCCGTCATCACGAGCACGGTGTGCAGCCCCGCCTCGATGCCGGCCTGCACGTCGGTGTCCATGCGGTCGCCGATCATGCCGGTGTTCTCGGAGTGCGCGCCGATGCGGTTCATCGCGGAGCGGAACATCATCGGGTTCGGCTTGCCGACCACGTAGGGCTGCTTGCCGGTGGCCTTCTCGATCATCGCCGCGATGGCGCCGGTGGCCGGCAGGACCCCCTCGGCGCTCGGGCCGGTGGCGTCGGGGTTCGTCACGATGAACCGGGCGCCGGCGCGGATGAGCCGGACGGCCTTGGTGATCGCCTCGAACGAGTAGTTGCGGGTCTCACCGACGACGACGTAGTCGGGGGCGGTCTCGGTCATGATGAACCCGGCCTCGTGCAGGGCGGTCGTCATGCCGGCCTCACCGATTACGAACGCCGAGCCACCGGGCATCTGCGACTTGCAGAAGTCGGCCGTGGCGAGCGCACTCGTCCAGATCCGCTCCTCGGGCACGTGCAGGCCCGAGCCCCGCAGCCGGGCGCTGAGGTCGCGCGGCGTGAAGATCGAGTTGTTCGTCAGCACGAGGAACTCGGTGCCGTCGTCGAGCCACTGCTGGATGAGTTCCGGCGCGCCCGGGAGCGCCTGGTTCTCGTGGACGAGCACGCCGTCCATGTCGGTCAGCCAGCACTCGACGTCGTCTCGGGTCGCCATGGCCCTCACCCTACTGCGCAGGGGTTCAGGCCCGGCTCGTGGCCGGCTCGGAAAGGGCCGGGAGGCCCGGGGCGGCTCTTGCGCGCTGCTCCGAGACCCGAGAAGGTCGAGACACCGAACCGCGGTCGGCTTTTGCCCTACGCTTTTCGGGACACGTACCGAATCAAGGAGGCCCCTCGTGCTCGTCGAACCCGGAACCCCGTCCGCCGCGCCCCGACCCACCCCGGTGTCGGAGACGGAGCTCGAGGTGACGCCGCGACGACGCCGAGGCCGCCCGAACGTGCTCTCCCGCGAGCAGGTGATCGACGCCGCCACGACCATCGCGAACGAGGACGGCCTCGACCGGCTGTCCTTCCGGGCCCTGGGCGTGCGGCTCGGGGTCGCTCCGATGACCGTGCACCGGACCATCGGCGGGCTGGACGACCTGCACGCCGAACTCGTCCGCCGCACCGTCGACGAGTTCACCGCCACCTTCGTCTGGCCGGACGAGTGGCACGCCGTCGTCCGCACCTTCGCCGCGACGTTCCGCGACCTGATGCGCACCCACCCGCTCGTGCTCGAGTCGCACAGCCAGCGCGCCCCGCTCGCCTCGACCGAGTCCGACGCCGTCGTCGCGAAGGTCGTCGGTGCCCTGCAGGACGCCGGGCTGCCGCCGGCCGAGGCGATGTACACCTTCTTCGTCGTCTACGACTTCGTGGTCGGGCACGCCGGGGTGCAGGTCGGGCGCGGGGACTCCGAGGCCGGACGCCCCGAGCGGCACCGGCTGGTGGGCGAGATCCTCGGCGAGCACTCCTACGACGACCGGTTCGCGCTCGGCCTCGACATCCTGATCGCCGGCATCGAGTCGCGCATCGCCCACGGGTCCGGCACCGCCTGAGCCCGCGGCGCCGCGGGGCGCTGCCGTCGTCGGGCCGGTGCCGTGTGCGCCGTACGCTGGTCGGGTGACCACTGCGCCCGAACCGTCGCACGAGCTGACGACCAACGGGGTGGGGCCGCACCCGGAACCCTGGCCCGACGACCCGCGGCTCGACCCGGAGCTGCTGGCCGCCGGGGACTCCCGGAACGTGCTCGACCGCTACCGGTACTGGTCGATGGACGCGATCGTCGCCGAGCTCGACACCCGCCGGCACACGTTCGACGTGGCGATCGAGAACTGGCAGCACGACCTGAACATCGGGTCGATCGTGCGGAGCGCCAACGCCTTCCTGGCCGGCACCGTGCACATCATCGGACGACGCCGGTGGAACAAGCGCGGAGCGATGGTCACCGACCGGTACCAGCACGTCCGCTACCACCCCGACGTCGAGGCCTTTCTCGCCGCGATGGCCGAGGAACAGCGACCCGTCGTCGCCATCGACAACACCCCCGGGGCCGAGCGCATCGAGACCGCGACGATCCCGGAGCGCTGCGTGTTCCTGTTCGGGCAGGAGGGCCCCGGGCTCACCGACGAAGCGGTGGCCGGGGCGTCCGGGCACCTGGAGATCACGCAGTTCGGGTCGACGCGGAGCATCAACGCCTCGGCCGCGGCCGCGATCGTCATGCACAGCTGGGTCGTCCAGCACGCGGAGTTGCCGGGCGCGACTTCCTGAGCAGAAATGGTCGGGCACGTGCCCTGGACCCGACCATTCGTGCTCACGAAGCGGGCGGGGCGGAGGCGAGGCGGGCCTCCCGGCCGGGGTGCTGTCAGCGCGCGGCGGTGGTGCGGCGCGCGACCAGGCGGGGTTCGACGAGGAGTTCCGTGGCGGCGATCCGCGGATCGGCGATGCGGGCCAGCAGGCGCTCGCCGGCGCCGCGGCCGATCTCGACACTGCGGTCGTCGATGCTCGTCAGGCCGACGTACCGCATCGCCGCCACCGGGGTGTCGTCGTAGCCGATGACGGAGACGTCCTCGGGGACGCGCAATCCGCGTTCGGCGAGCTCGGACAGGGCACCGAGGGCCATCACATCGTTCGCGGCGAAGACGGCCGTGACGTCCGGGTGCTCGTCGAGGAGCATGCCGAGGGCGCGGGAACCGGCCTCCTCGGTGGGTTCACCCGGCAAGACCGTCGTGACGACAGAGGCGCGTGCTGCTGCGGCCTGCTCGAACCCGGACTGACGTTCGGCCGAGGCCGCCGAGCTCGCACCGACGAACCCGAGTCGGGTGTGGCCGAGGTCGAGCAGGTGCTGCGCCGCGATGCCGCCACCGGCGTGGTCGTCGTTCGCCACGGTGTCCGCGCGGGGGATCGCCACGCGGCCACCGGCGATCACGAGCGGCATCGAGGCGGGGATCGCGAGGTCGGTGGTGGGCTCGCCGGCGATCACGATGCCCTCGACGCGCATGGAGAGGAAGCCCTCCACCGGAGACGCATCGAGCCCCGTGTTGAGGAACCGGTCGGCGACCACGAGCCGGTGCCCCTGGTCCTGCAGGCTCTCGCGCAGGCCGGTCAGCAGGTCCACGAACCACTGGTTGCGGAAGTCGTCGAGGACCACGCCGATGGTGCGGCTGCGCGTGCCGGCGAGGGAGACGGCCGCGGTGGAGGGGCGGTAGTCGAGTTCCTGGATGGCCTTGAGCACGGCGGCCCGGCGCTGGTCGCTGACCCGGGGGGAGCGCTGCAGCACGAGGGAGACGAGGGACTTCGAGACCCCGGCGCGTGCGGCGACGTCGTAGATGGTCGCGGGCTTGCCGTCTCCCATGATGCGCTTCGACCTCCGTTGGCTCGTGCGTCGATCGTAGCGGTTGACGTGACATGGGCCGGCGGGCGGGTGGGTGG
>NZ_QKTC01000043.1:0-5547 GCF_003234435.1 Curtobacterium sp. MCLR17_044
ACGTTAAGTCCGGCGGCGTCCTACTCTCCCACAAGGTCCCCCTTGCAGTACCATCGGCGCTGAGAGGCTTAGCTTCCGGGTTCGGAATGTGACCGGGCGTTTCCCTCTCGCTATGACCACCGGAACACCTTCGACCATGATCTGGTCTCAAAGCTGTCCCAGCTGCTGCCCTCCGTGAAGAGGGCAGAGCGGTGTATTCAGTTTCGATTCCCGATCGTCTGTCGGGAACCACAAAGTGGACGCGAGCCCGTGCAACAAGTGCACGGAAATCAGTGTGTTATCAAGTCTTCGGCTTATTAGTACCGGTCAGCTCCACGGGTCGTTAGTCCCCGCTTCCACATCCGGCCTATCAACCCAGTAGTCTGCTGGGAGCCTCTCACACTCAAGGTGCATGGAAATCTCATCTCGAAGACGGCTTCCCGCTTAGATGCTTTCAGCGGTTATCCGGTCCGAACGTAGCTAATCAGCGGTGCCCTTGGCAGAACAACTGACACACCAGAGGTTCGTCCATCCCGGTCCTCTCGTACTAGGGATAGATCTTCTCAAATTTCCAACGCGCGCAGCGGATAGGGACCGAACTGTCTCACGACGTTCTAAACCCAGCTCGCGTACCGCTTTAATGGGCGAACAGCCCAACCCTTGGGACCTACTCCAGCCCCAGGATGCGACGAGCCGACATCGAGGTGCCAAACCATGCCGTCGATATGGACTCTTGGGCAAGATCAGCCTGTTATCCCCGAGGTACCTTTTATCCGTTGAGCGACAGCGCTTCCACAAGCCACTGCCGGATCACTAGTCCCGACTTTCGTCCCTGCTCGACCTGTCAGTCTCACAGTCAAGCTCCCTTGTGCACTTACACTCGCCACCTGATTGCCAACCAGGTTGAGGGAACCTTTGGGCGCCTCCGTTACTCTTTGGGAGGCAACCGCCCCAGTTAAACTACCCATCAGGCACTGTCCATGAACCCGATCAGGGTCCTACGTTAGACATCCAAAGTGACCAGAGTGGTATTTCAACAATGACTCCACGAACACTAGCGTGCCCGCTTCACAGTCTCCCACCTATCCTACACAAGCCACTCCGAACACCAATACCAAACTGTAGTAAAGGTCACGGGGTCTTTCCGTCCTGCTGCGCGTAACGAGCATCTTTACTCGTAGTGCAATTTCGCCGAGTTCGCGGTTGAGACAGCTGGGAAGTCGTTACGCCATTCGTGCAGGTCGGAACTTACCCGACAAGGAATTTCGCTACCTTAGGATGGTTATAGTTACCACCGCCGTTTACTGGGGCTTAAATTCAGAGCTTCGCCCAAAGGCTAACCCTTCCTCTTAACCTTCCAGCACCGGGCAGGCGTCAGTCCGTATACATCGTCTTGCGACTTCGCACGGACCTGTGTTTTTAGTAAACAGTCGCTTCCCACTGGTCTCTGCGGCCTTCAACGCTCACGGAGTAAATCCGGTCACGTGTCCGGCCCCCCTTCTCCCGAAGTTACGGGGGCATTTTGCCGAGTTCCTTAACCACGATTCTCTCGATCTCCTTGGTATTCTCTACCTGACCACCTGAGTCGGTTTCGGGTACGGGCGGCTGCAACCTCGCGTCGATGCTTTTCTCGGCAGCATAGGATCACTGATTTCCCCTTACGGGTACGCGTCGGATCTCAGGCACACAGACGACGGATTTGCCTATCGTCAGCCCTACATCCTTACACCAGGTTCACCTTACGGATACCATCGCCTGGCTCAGCTACCTTCCTGCGTCACACCTGTTCATACGCTAACCGCACCAGCATGGGGTCGAGCGTTAGACCGGCCACCATCACCCCGAAGGGATCCGGTTGTACCGGGTTAGGACTCTTAGCACCACTGGATTAGCTTGGGCGGTTGTTCGCCGGTACGGGAATATCAACCCGTTGTCCATCGACTACGCCTGTCGGCCTCGCCTTAGGTCCCGACTTACCCAGGGCGGATTAACCTGGCCCTGGAACCCTTGGTCTTTCGGAGGACGGGTTTCTCACCCGTCTTTCGCTACTCATGCCTGCATTCTCACTCGTGTAGCGTCCACGGCTGGATCACTCCGCCGCTTCACTCGCCACACGACGCTCTCCTACCACTCCGCACGACTGAACCACGAAGGCTTGTCTATAGTGCGAAATCTACAACTTCGGTGGTGTGCTTGAGCCCCGTTACATTGTCGGCGCGGAATCACTTGACCAGTGAGCTATTACGCACTCTTTCAAGGGTGGCTGCTTCTAAGCCAACCTCCTGGTTGTCTGTGCAACTCCACATCCTTTCCCACTTAGCACACGCTTAGGGACCTTAGTTGGTAGTCTGGGTTGTTTCCCTCTCGACGATGAAGCTTATCCCCCACCGTCTCACTGCTGCGCTCTCACTCACCGGCATTCGGAGTTTGGCTGACGTCAGTAACCTGTTGAGGCCCATCGGCCATCCAGTAGCTCTACCTCCGGCGAGAAACACGCAACGCTGCACCTAAATGCATTTCGGAGAGAACCAGCTATCACGAAGTTTGATTGGCCTTTCACCCCTATCCACAGCTCATCCCCTCCATTTTCAACTGAAGTGGGTTCGGTCCTCCACGACGTCTTACCGTCGCTTCAACCTGGCCATGGATAGATCACTTCGCTTCGGGTCTAGAACATGCGACTCAAACGCCCTATTCAGACTCGCTTTCGCTACGGCTGCCCCTCACGGGTTAACCTCGCCACATATCACTAACTCGCAGGCTCATTCTTCAAAAGGCACGCCGTCACCCCTACTAAGGAGGCTCCGACGGTTTGTAAGCAAACGGTTTCAGGTACTATTTCACTCCCCTCCCGGGGTACTTTTCACCTTTCCCTCACGGTACTTGTCCGCTATCGGTCATCTGGGAGTATTTAGGCTTATCAGGTGGTCCTGACAGATTCACACGGGATTTCTCGGGCCCCGTGCTACTTGGGATACACATCCGGCCATAACACCATTTCGTCTACGGGGCTGGCACCCACTACGGCCCGGCTTTCAAACCGGTTCGACTATGATGCGCTGTAACCGTCCCAGTCCGGCAGAACTGAGTGACGTGTCCCACAACCCCGACCATGCAACGCCCGCCGGCTATCACACATGATCGGTTTAGCCTCATCCGCTTTCGCTCGCCACTACTCACGGAATCACATGTTGTTTTCTCTTCCTGTGGGTACTGAGATGTTTCACTTCCCCACGTTCCCTCTACCCGCCCTATACATTCAGGCGGGAGTCACCAGGTCGCAAAACGCCTGGCGGGGTTTCCCCATTCGGAAATCCTCGGATCGAGGCTCGATTATCAGCTCCCCGAGGCTTATCGCAGATTTCTACGTCCTTCATCGGCTCCAGATGCCAAGGCATCCACCGTTTGCTCTTAGAAACTTGACCACAAAGATTAAAATTGCGATCCAACGTCACCAATCAGCAGCCCGAAGGCTGGTCATGGATGACGCGAATCAAAGATGCTCGCGTCCACTGTGTAGTTCTCAACATACGATCGGCACCAGAACTCCCCCACCACAACGGTAGGTTCACCCTGGCCCGACGAAGGACCCGTAGGCCCAACCCCCACCACCACTCACGTGACAGTAGGAAGCCTGGTCCCTCAGGACCCAACAACGTGCACCAGCCAGCAGCTCCACCCCCGACCCGTCCCAACCCTGCAAGCAGAGCGTACTGAGGTCGGAAGCATCACTCCCAACTGCACTGTCAATGTTCCACCCATGAGCTACCCGTCGGACACGTTCGGTCCGAAACAGGCGCCTGGACCAGCAACCAACCACCCATGATGGGCGACCAGCACTGACCAGATGCTCCTTAGAAAGGAGGTGATCCAGCCGCACCTTCCGGTACGGCTACCTTGTTACGACTTAGTCCTAATCACCGATCCCACCTTCGACGGCTCCTTCCACAAGGGTTAGGCCACCGGCTTCGGGTGTTACCGACTTTCATGACTTGACGGGCGGTGTGTACAAGGCCCGGGAACGTATTCACCGCAGCGTTGCTGATCTGCGATTACTAGCGACTCCGACTTCATGAGGTCGAGTTGCAGACCTCAATCCGAACTGAGACCGGCTTTTTGGGATTCGCTCCACCTTACGGTATCGCAGCCCTTTGTACCGGCCATTGTAGCATGCGTGAAGCCCAAGACATAAGGGGCATGATGATTTGACGTCATCCCCACCTTCCTCCGAGTTGACCCCGGCAGTCTCCTATGAGTCCCCGGCATAACCCGCTGGCAACATAGAACGAGGGTTGCGCTCGTTGCGGGACTTAACCCAACATCTCACGACACGAGCTGACGACAACCATGCACCACCTGTACACCGACCACAAGGGGGCGACCATCTCTGGCCGTTTCCGGTGTATGTCAAGCCTTGGTAAGGTTCTTCGCGTTGCATCGAATTAATCCGCATGCTCCGCCGCTTGTGCGGGCCCCCGTCAATTCCTTTGAGTTTTAGCCTTGCGGCCGTACTCCCCAGGCGGGGCGCTTAATGCGTTAGCTACGACACAGAAACCGTGGAAAGGTCCCTACATCTAGCGCCCAACGTTTACGGCATGGACTACCAGGGTATCTAATCCTGTTCGCTCCCCATGCTTTCGCTCCTCAGCGTCAGTTACGGCCCAGAGATCTGCCTTCGCCATCGGTGTTCCTCCTGATATCTGCGCATTCCACCGCTACACCAGGAATTCCAATCTCCCCTACCGCACTCTAGTCTGCCCGTACCCACTGCAAGCCCGAGGTTGAGCCTCGGGATTTCACAGCAGACGCGACAAACCGCCTACGAGCTCTTTACGCCCAATAATTCCGGACAACGCTTGCACCCTACGTATTACCGCGGCTGCTGGCACGTAGTTAGCCGGTGCTTTTTCTGCAGGTACCGTCACTTTCGCTTCTTCCCTACTAAAAGAGGTTTACAACCCGAAGGCCGTCATCCCTCACGCGGCGTTGCTGCATCAGGCTTTCGCCCATTGTGCAATATTCCCCACTGCTGCCTCCCGTAGGAGTCTGGGCCGTGTCTCAGTCCCAGTGTGGCCGGTCACCCTCTCAGGCCGGCTACCCGTCGTCGCCTTGGTGAGCCATTACCTCACCAACAAGCTGATAGGCCGCGAGTCCATCCCCAACCAAAAAATCTTTCCACCACCAGACCATGCGGCCAGTGATCATATCCAGTATTAGACGTCGTTTCCAACGCTTATCCCAGAGTCAGGGGCAGGTTACTCACGTGTTACTCACCCGTTCGCCACTAATCCACCCAGCAAGCTGGGCATCATCGTTCGACTTGCATGTGTTAAGCACGCCGCCAGCGTTCGTCCTGAGCCAGGATCAAACTCTCCGTAAAAAAATACAGACCCAACACCCGAAGGCATCAGACCGAGTTGATTCTGACTGTTGACTGTCTACTGACAATCTTCAATCCAAAAGGAATTGCTTCATGACCCAGTCAGCAAGCCGACCAGGCACGAGGTCAATCAATAAATTGGCATTGACAATGTGCACGCTGTTGAGTTCTCAAGGACCAGACGCACT
>NZ_QKTC01000044.1:0-5439 GCF_003234435.1 Curtobacterium sp. MCLR17_044
AGGCGGGGCGGGGCGCGTCGGGTTCGCACGGTGCGAGGTTCGTCAGCCGGTGCGGGGTTGGTGGCTCCGTGCGGCACCACAACCCCGCACCGAGCCTCCGACGACGCACCCGCCGACGAAGTCTGCACCGTGCGACCCCGGCTCCGCGAATCCCGCACGGTGCCGCCTCCGCCACACCGTGCGGGGCTGGTGGCTCCGTGCGGCACCACAACCCCGCACCGAGCCTCCGACGGCGCACCCGCCGACGAAGTCCGCACCGTGCGACCCCGGCTCGACAGCACGACAAGTCCGCACGGTGCGAGCCGAGCGCGTCAGCGTCGAGCAGGCCGCGCGGGCGGGGGCGGCGGGACGGGCTTCGCGGCGACGACGTCGGCGAGCTGGACCTCGACCGGGCCGCGGCGGGTCGCGATCGTCACGGCGTTGGGCGTCCGGGCGACCAGGTCGCCGAGGGCGTCCTGCGCGCCGTCCCCGTGGTGCGCCCGGACCACCAGGCGGTCCCCGATCGCGGCGTCGTGCAGCACCCCGAGCGCACGGGCCCGGGCGATCGCCGCCTGTTCGTCCGCATGCACCGCCCCAGGGTACGGGCCGCCTAGAGTGTCGGCATGGAGAAGGCCCGGGTCGACAGCTGGATCTGGGCCGTCCGGATCACCAAGACCCGGTCGGCCGCGACTGCCGCGTGCAAGGCCGGTCACGTCCGGGTGAACGGGGAGCGCGCGAAGCCGGCGCAGCCGATCGGCCCCGGCGACGAGGTGCGGGTGCGCCAGAACGGCTTCGACCGCATCGTCGTGGTCACCGGCATCATCCTGAAGCGGACGAGCGCCCCCGAGGCGGCGAAGCACTTCGAGGACAAGACCCCGCCGCGGCTGTCGAAGGAAGAGGCCGGCTTCGTCCCGATGCGCGATCGCGGCGCCGGACGGCCGAGCAAGCGGGAGCGCCGCGACCTCGAGAAGCTCCGCGGCTACTGACGCTTCGCGGACCCGGGCACGTGGACATCGACCACGATCTCGAACGTGTCGGACTCGACCTCGATCCGTTCTCCGGTCCAGGGCACCTCGAGGTGCCCGTCGTCGTCCGGATCGGATCCGCCCAGCGCGCGACCGGACGGGATGCGGTGGACGGGGATGCGGGTGCCGTCCTCCGCGACGACGAACAGATCGGCCACCCGACCACGGAACTCCGTGATGCCGAACGGGTCGTCGTGGTGCCGGGACTCGGCGAACCGCGGCGTCCTTCCGTACGCGGTGAACGCCGCCGTGGCCTGCCGTTCGTAGGCGGGCCCGCAGCAGTCGTGCTCCCATCCGCCGACCACGACGACGACCTCTTCGCGCATGCCGTGATCGTACGACGCGTCGGACGGTGACCGTCGGAGCCCGGGTCGAGCGTCAGGCGTCAGGCCGCAGGCGTCAGGGTCAGACGAAGCGGACGGTCTGCTGCAGGCGGTCGCGGATCTCGAACACGTCGACGGAACCGGCCGGCGACCAGACGCCGTTCAGCACCTGGGCGAGCGCACTCCGGCGGACGACGAGCGCGGTGGGCTTCTTCGGGGAGCCGACGAGCTGCACGTCCTCGGTGACGGCGGCGTCCGGCACGACGAGCAGCCGCCCGGAGAACCGCACCCGGGTCTGCTTCTGCACGGCACGGGCGGCGCGGACGAGTTCCTTGACGGGTCGCTCCCCCGGCGCGAGCGTCTCGCCGACGATCTCGCCGTGCTCGACGCGGACCGGAGCGCCCCAGTCGATGGACTCGACGGCCCAGAGCCCGCTCGGGGTCAGGACGGCGTGGTCGAGCTTGCCCTCGGCTCCGGCGTCGAGGTCGTGCCACACCGTGACGCCGATCCCCATGTCGGAGACGATCAGGGCGGTCGCTTCTTCGGCCAGGGCCTCGGCGAGCAGGCGCCGGATGTGCCGGGGCGCGGAGCGGATGAGCGTGGGGTCGTACGGGTCCTCGATGGGGTCGCCGAGGCCGACCCACTCGCGTTCGGCCTGCAGGAAGACCTCGCGCGACCGACCGCCGGGGTGTCCGTGGGACCGGGCCCGGGGGCGGGTGTCGCGACGCGCTGCCGGGGGTGCGTAGGCGTCGCGACCGGTGTCACCCCTGCCGGCGGTCGCCCCGGACGCGCCGTACGCGCGGGACCCGACGTCGTACGCGCGCCGGGCTGCCGGCGTGCCGATGCGCTCCCATGCGAGCTGGACCTGGCGGAAGCGCTGGGCGTCGCCGCCGAGGTCGGGGTGCGTCTCGCGGGCGGCCCGCCGGTAGGCACGGCGGAGCGCTTCGTCGTCAGCCGTCGCGGGGACGCCGAGGACTTCGTAGGGGGTGGCGTCGGCCGGGCTGTCCGTCATGGCCCTGCGACATTACCGGAGGCAGTGTCGGAGTCCGCCGCATGGTTGCTGGGTGCGGTCTGGGCCCACGCCGCCGGTTCCGCACCGACGCGCCAGCGGCGGGGCGGCCGTGCCGGTGGGGAGAGGAGCGGTGCGGCCAGGCAGCCTCGGCACACGGTCCGCAGGTGGTCGCGTCAGACCACCGTGGTCCCGACCGGCGCTCCGAGGAACGCCGCGTACCGCGCGGCCGCCGCCTCGAGCGCGCGGACCGATGCCGCGTCGAGGGCACCGAAGGGTGTGACGGTGACGAGTTGCCCGGCCCGGCGCTCGGTGCGCTTCCAGGTGCCGACGACGCGACCGCGCACGACGGCCATCGGCAGGAACATGCCGTTGGCCCCGGGGACGACCCGGTCGGCGTGCGCGGGGTCGAGCTGCGCGGACCGGTCGGCGTACCCGAGCAGGTACTCGTCGAAGCCGGGGAGCAGGTGCCCGGTGGGGACGCGCGCGGCTGCCGGCCGGTCGGCGAGGTCGAGGAGCCCGTCGCCGAGGTCCTCCACCGCGTCCCCCGCCGCCGCCCGCGCTCGGCGGAGGTCACCGAGCGGCAGCTTCGTCCAGCTCGCGGCGTCGGCCTCGGTCGCGGGGCCACGACCGCGCAGGTACCCGAGCAGGACCCGGCGGAGGGCTTCGTCGCGGTCCGGCGGGTCAGCGGTGGCGGGTGCCCACTCGTCGAGCAGCACGAGCCCCTGCCCGACGCGGGCGGTGGGGCCCCAGGCGACGAGGCGTTCCTGTGCGAGCTGCAGGACCAGGTGGTAGCCGCGACCTCCGGCCGGGTCGATGCCGGCAGCGCGGTACGCCGCGAACAGGTCGTCCCAGACCAGCGCACGGCCGCCCTCGAGGGCCGCGATCGTCGCGTCACGGGTCCGACCGAGCAGGGCGTCGTCGATGCCGAGCTCGGCGGCGCGTCGGGCGATCGTGCGGAGGGTCCGTTCGGCGGTGAGCGAGAGCAGCAGGCGCAGGTCGTCGGGCCGCAGGGCGTGCAGGGTGCCGCGCATCGGCCACGAGCGGACGAGTTCCCCGCGGTCGAAGGCCTCGCGGACGTCGTCCCGCGACGATCCGGGAGCGCGGACCCCGATGGCCCAGAGCACCTGGCCGAGGTCCTGCCCCTGCACCGACAGCATCCGCTCGACGACCTCGGTGGGGCGCAGTCCGGGCACCGCGATGCCCTGCGCCGCGAACCGCGCCGTGCGGAGCCGCGCGGGGCTGGTGGTCACGCGACGGCGGCGGTGACGGCGTCGGCGTGCTGCTCCAGGTAGGCGACGTCGGCGCGGTACAGGTCGGCGTGGCCGTGCTGCAGGTCGCTGACGAACTTCGGGTTGCCGGCGGCGGCCTCGTGCTCGATCGTCGTGACCAGGGCGACGAGGGACGCGATCATCGTCTCGGCCAGGACGCTGCGAGAGCGGTCGTCGAGGGCGTAGGCGCGGCAGAACTCGGCGGCCCGTGCGAGCCGCTCGTCGAGGTCGGGAGCGGTCGATCCTTCGACGGCGCCGGTGGTGAACGGCGCGAACCGGTAGACGGCACTCGCGACGTCCCAGACGCGGGGCCCGGGGTGCGCGGTGTCGAAGTCGATCAGGCCGACGGCGGCGATGCCGTCGTAGACGCAGTTGTACGGGGCGAAGTCGCCGTGCACGATCGTCTCGACGGGGGCACGGTCGGCCTGGGACCAGAGGTCGTCGGTGGCGCTGCGCGGGAAGCTCGCGGCGGCGTCGTGGAACTGGCGGAGCAGTCGGGCGCTGGTGACGAGGGCGGCCTCGCTGGCGATGTCCTCGGTCCAGGGGTACTCGCCCGCGACACCGGGGACGAACGAGACCGTCTCGAGGGTGTCACCGAGGGCGATCGGTTCGGGGGCTGCGACGAACCCCTGCTCGTGCAGGTGGGCGAGCAGCCGGTGCACCGTGGGGGTCCACGGCCCGGCGGGGCGGTGGACTCGGTCGTCGGCCCTGGTGATGCGCTCCAAGGGGAACCTCCTGCGTGTTGCGTCTCCGTTGACGGAGGGCCAGCGTACCGGCAGCGACCGACGGCCGCTCGGTCACCATCCGGAACACGGCGGTCCAGGCGGCTACAGCTGGTCGCGCAACCAGGACGGCCCGTGGACGACCGCGCCGAGGGCCTCGACGCGGTCGCGGAGCTCGCGGTCGGCCGTCACGACGACGACCGGCCCGTCGCCGGCCTGCACCGCGGCCCGCGCGGACTCGACGATGGCGTCGTCGCCGGAGGCCGGAGCACGGACGACGTCGACGGCGCCGGTGGCGGCGCCGCGGTCAGCGCCGACAGCGCGGTCCGCACCGCCGTCTCCACCAGCACCGCCCACGTCCGCAGCGGCCCGGGCCTCCCCCTCGAGCACCACGGTCCACCGCGGCCACCACCGCGCGAACGGCAGGTCGAGCAACGATGCGGCGACCCCGCCTTCGGCGAGCGCCGACACCTGTGCCAGCAGGCGCGATGCGGCGCCGGCTCGGTCCTTCCACCAGCCGTCGGGCACGCTGCCGACGACGTTCGCTGCGTCGACGACGACGTGCGGTGTGGTCGCGATCGTGGCGCGGAGTGCCGGCCACGACCTGCCGAACCCGGGGTGCAGGGGCAGCTCGTCGACCTGGTCGATCGGGATCCACGACAGCGCGAGGCTCTCGCGGTCGGCGATGACGGGTTCGAAGGGTCGGGAGGCGCGCCCCACGACGGTCGTGTAGGTCCAGAAGCCCAGGTCGAGCAGTGCCGTGTGGCGCAGGGCGATCGCGTCGTCGGGCACGCCGGCTTCTTCGGCGGACTCGCGGAGGGCGGCGGTCACGGCTGCTTCGCCCTGGTGCCGTGCGCCGCCGGGGATGCCCCAGGTGCCGCCGTGGTGGCTCCACTCGACGCGGTGCTGCAGGAGCACGCGGCCGGCGCCGTCGTCGACGAGCAGGCCGGCGGCGCCGAAGCGTCCCCACGCCTTGGTGCCGTCGGGGCCGACCGCCCAGGCGTCGCGGATGTCGCCGTGCACGAAGGTGTAGCGGGGGGAGTCGGCGACCGGGGCGAGGTTCGCTTCGTTGCCGGAGTAGGTCAGTGCGTCGTAGACGACGACCTCGGC
>NZ_QKTC01000045.1:0-4126 GCF_003234435.1 Curtobacterium sp. MCLR17_044
GCGCGGGCGCGGCGGGCTGACGTTTCGCGCTGGGCGGCAGTTCTCGCCTTCCGGAGGCCGTGAGGTGTCGCTGAGCGCGGATCCACCGCGAACACCGCCGCCACGATCGTCAGCACCGCGTACACCCCGAGGTACCCGCACAGGATCCACGGCGAGCCACCCCCGAGCTGCACGAACACCGCGGCCAGCAGCGGCGTCAGCCCCACCGAGAAGATCGACCCGATCTGGTACCCGAGCGACATCCCCGAGTACCGCCGCCCGGTCGGGAACTGCTCCGCGAACCACGCCGCCTGCGGCCCGTAGATGCTGTCGTGGAACACGCACATCCCGATCAGCGCCACGAGCGGCAGCAGCACGAGCGGCCCGGCGTCGAGGAACGCGAAGAACGGCCAGATGAGCACCGCGATGCCCACCGCCGACCAGATCGTCAGCACCCGCCGCCCGACCCGGTCCGACAGCCACCCCCAGAACGGCGTCGACACGAGCGACACCGCCGAGATCACGAGCACGGCCTGCAGCCCCGCGTCCGAGCCCTCCGGCCCGCGCACGTTGCCCAGGTAGGTCAGCGAGTACGTCGTCAGGATCGAGTACAGCGCCGGCTGCACAAGGCGCAGGCCCGCGGTCACCAGGATCGACCGCGGGTGCTGCCGGATCGCCTGCCACACCGGGAACCGCTCGACCCCGCCCGATGCGCGCAGCTCCTGGAACACCGGGGCGTCCTGCACACCGAGCCGGATGACGAGCCCGACCGCCACGATCACCGCCGAGAACAGGAACGGCAGCCGCCAGCCCCAGGCCAGGAACGCCTCGGTGCCGAGCAGGGACCGCACGAGCGTGAAGACCCCGGTCGCCAGGAGCATCCCACCGGCCGACCCCATCTGCGTGAACGCCCCGAACAGCCCCCGGTGCCGCTCCGGCGCGTGCTCGACGGACAGCAGCGCCGAGCCGCCCCACTCCGCACCGGCCGCGACGCCCTGCAGCAGCCGCAGGAACACGAGCGCCACCACGGCGCCGACCCCGATGGTCGCGGCGGACGGGATCACCCCGATCAGCGTGGACGCGATGCCCATCAGCACCAGCGACGCGACGAGCAGCTTCTTCCGCCCGATCCGGTCACCCAGGTGGCCGGCGATCACCCCGCCGAGCGGCCGCGCCACGAACCCGACGCCGTAGGTCGCGAACGACGCGATGACCCCGACGGCCGGCGTCACGGACGGGAAGAACGTCGGCGCGAACACCAGCGCCGAGGCCGTCGCGTAGAGGTAGAAGTCGTAGTACTCGACGGTCGTCCCGACGAACGACGCGAGGGCGACCCGACGACGGGTCGCGCTGGTCGACGGTGCGGCGGGACGGCCTGGAGGCGCGGTGACGGTGGTCTGGCTCGGCATGCCTCAGGAGCATGGCCGCGTCCAGGGCCGCGGGGAACACCGCGCGTAACGGGAGGTCACGTCGCTGTCGTCGGGCGGTGCCCGCCGACCACGATGGGACGCATGAGCGATGCACCGAACCGCCCGCTGCGCTTCGCGGCCTTCGTCATGAACACGACCTCGCACATCCAGCACGGCCTGTGGCGGCACCCCGACGCCCGGCAGGCGGACTTCGACGACGTGACGCTGTGGACCGACCTGGCGAGGACCCTCGAGCGCGGCAAGTTCGACGCGATGTTCTTCGCCGACGTCGTCGGGACCTACGGCCCCGGGCGCGGCGACTACTCGACCAACCTGCGCGAGGGGCTGCAGATCCCCTCGAACGACCCCTCCGTGCTGCTCTCCGCGCTCGCCGTGTCGACCGAGCACCTCGGGCTCGCGTTCACCTCGAGCGTCATCCAGGCGCACCCGTTCGACTTCGCCCGCAAGGTCTCCACGCTCGACCACATCACCCGGGGCCGCATCGGCTGGAACGTCGTCACGAGCGCCCTCGACAGCGCCGCCCGGAACTTCGGCGCCGACCGGCTCGAGGAGCACGACGAGCGCTACGTCTGGGCCGAGGAGTACCTCGAGGTCTGCGCGAAGCTCTGGGAGGGCTCGTGGGAGGACGGCGCCGTGCTGAAGGACCCGGTCCGTGGCTACGCCGACCCCGACAGGGTGCACCGCATCGACCACCACGGCAAGCGCTACGACGTGCAGGGCCCGCACCTGTCGGCACCGTCGCCGCAGCGGACCCCGGTGCTGTTCCAGGCCGGGTCGTCGCCGGCCGGCCGTGCCTTCGCCGCCCGGAACGCCGAGGCCCAGTTCATCCTGACCTCGAACCGGGATGCCACCGAACAGCTCATCCGCGAGACCCGCGACCTGGCCGAGGCCGCCGGCCGCCAGCGGGACGACATCGCGTTCTTCCTCGGCCTGACCTTCGTCACCGGCTCCACCGAGGCCGAGGCGAAGGCCAAGGAGGCGGAGATCGACGAGTACCTGGCCGCCGACGGGTTCCTGGTGCACTCGAACCTCGGCTTCGACCCGGACACCGGCGAGCCCCTCGACCCGGACACCCCGCTGTCCGAGGTCCGCACCCACGCCGGACAGTCGCACCTGCAGTGGCTCCGCGAGGCCGCCGGGGACCGCGAACCGACCATCGCCGACCTCGCCAGGTTGTCCGCGAAGCTCCGCGCCCGGGTCGTCGGGACGCCGGAGCAGATCGCCGACGAGCTCGCCGACTGGCAGCGGGTGGGCGTCGACGGCGTCAACGTCATCAACTGGACGCTGCCCGGCTCGTACGAGGAGTTCGTCGACCACATCGCGCCGACCCTGCAGGAGCGCGGGCTGATGCAGTCCGAGTACCGCGAGGGGACCCTGCGCGAGAAGCTCTTCGGCCACGCACAGCTGCCGGACTCGCACCCCGCCCGGCAGTGGCGCGGGGCGTTCACGGGCGGTGCCGGCGCGACCGAGGCGCGCGACGCAGTGGAGGTGCCCGCATGACGGACGCGACGACGATCGACGGACGCGTGACGGGCCTCCCGGCCGACCGTCTGGCGACCCTGCGCGAACGCTTCGCGCCCGTGTTCGCGACCATCCGCGACGGCGCGGTCGAGCGTGAGCTCGCGTCCGTGAAGCCCGGCGACCGGCCGCTGCCGCACGCCGAGGTCCGGGCGCTCGCCGACGCGGGGTTCGGGCGGTTGCGCGTGCCGGAGGACCGCGGGGGCTTCGGCGTGACGCTGGTCGAACTCGCGCACCTGGTGGCGGACCTGGCGGCGGCGGACTCGAACATCGCGCACCTGTGGCGGGGGCACTTCGGGTACACCGAGCTCGTGCTGCTGCGGCCGTCGTCCGCCGGGCGGGACGAGTGGCTCCGGCGCATCGTCGACGGAGCGATCATCGGGAACGCGACCTCGGAGCGGACCGGGACGACCCTGGCCGACATCTCGACGACGGTGACGCCGGCTGGCGATTCCCTCCGCCTCGACGGGCGGAAGTTCTACTCGACCGGCACG
This sequence comes from Curtobacterium sp. MCLR17_044, assembly GCF_003234435.1. Taxonomy (NCBI): domain Bacteria; kingdom Bacillati; phylum Actinomycetota; class Actinomycetes; order Micrococcales; family Microbacteriaceae; genus Curtobacterium; species Curtobacterium sp. MCLR17_044. Next base: position 3,422 of record NZ_QKTC01000045.1, read on the forward strand.
CTCTACGCGGACTGGATCTACCTGGCGGCGGACCGCGACGGGGAGCGCGTGACGTTCGCCGTCGACGCCTCCGCGCCGGGCGTGACGAGCATCGACGACTGGGACGGCTTCGGCCAGCGGTTGACCGCGTCCGGCACGACCGTGTTCGACGGGGTGTCGGTCGACCCGTCGGTGGTGTCGGCGTACCGGGACGCTCCGCTGTCGCACATCCAGGCCTTCTACCAGCTGTACCTGCTGGCGGTCCTCGCCGGGATCGGGCAGGCCGTGTCCGACGACGCCGTGGCCTTCGTGCGACCGCGGACCCGCACGTACATCCACGCCAACGCGGCCGTGCCGGGGGAGGACCCGCAGGTGCTCTCGGTGCTCGGGCGGCTGTCGGCCGGGGCGTTCACCGCCCGGTCACTCGTCGTCGCCGCCGCGGGGCTGCTCGACGGGGTCGTCGCCACGAACGAGCCCGGGGTCGGCGTCGACCGCGTGCTGCTCGACGCGGCCGAGAACGCCGTGTACCAGGCGCAGGTCGAGATCGGGCCGCGGGTGCTGCGGTCGGCGTCCGAGTTGTTCGAGGTCGGCGGGGCGTCCGCGGCCGACCGGACGCGTGGGCTGGACCGGCACTGGCGGAACGCCCGGGTGGTGGCGTCGCACAACCCGGCGGTCTACAAGGAGCGGATGGTGGGGGAGTACGCGCTGCACGGGCGGGGGCCGGTG
>NZ_QKTC01000046.1:0-2518 GCF_003234435.1 Curtobacterium sp. MCLR17_044
GCCCGCTCGCGGGGGTGGAGGCGATCGCAGGGAGCGCGGAAGTCGCAGCCCGGGGTCATCCAGGCGAGCGGGCGAAATGCCACGGTGCTCTTGCCAGCCGACCCACACATTTCGCCCGCTCGCCTGGATGACCCCGGGCTGCGACTTCCGCGCTCCCTGCGATCGCCTCCACCCCCGCGAGCGGGCGAAACACCGCGGTGCGGTCGGCAGCCGGCACGGTGTTTCGCCCGCTCGCGGGGGCAACTGTCCCTCCACATGGGCGAGGGCGGGCAAGTCGTCCACAGAGGAGGCCCGACTCCCGTCCTCGGGGTCGGTTCGCCGTCACGCTGTGGAGATGACCGCAAGACGCCGACTCCCGATGGCACTCCGCGACGCTTCGTTCCGGGTACGGGATGCGCTGCACAGAGGCGTTTCGCGTGGCCGACTCGACGCTCGAGATCTCGTCCGCCCGTTCCACGGCATCCGATCAGCGTTCCCACGGGAATCCGTGGATGAACGCGCAAGGGCGCTCGCTCCTCGACTCCGCCCCGATCAGGTCTTCAGTCACGTCACTGCGGCAGCGATCATCGGCGTCCCGCTCCCCCGTCGTCTCGAACGCGATCAGCGGTTGCACGTCACGACGATCGGGACCGACCAAGCGCTCCGGGTCCGCGGCACGGTCGGCCACCGAGCCCGGTACGGGTCAGTCCGCGCGACGATCGCACGAGGAGTGCCACTGACCGCTCCGGCCGACACGTTCGTCGCACTGGGCTCGATGCTGACGCTCGACGAACTCATCGTCGCGGGCGATGCGCTCGTGGGGTGGCTCGGCTGGGCGACGCTCGACGAACTCGTCCAGGCCGTCCGACGACGACGGGGCATCCGCGGGATCGTGAAGCTCCGCATCGCGCTCGACGAGATCCGGAGGGGATCTCGGTCTCCCGGAGAGACCCGGACACGGCTGGCACTCGTCCGCCGCGGACTCCCGGAACCGGCACTCAACCACGATGTCGTCGTCGACGGGCAGTGGATCGCATGTGTGGACCTCGCCTACCCCGAGGCCAGGGTCGCGATCGAGTACGAGAGCGATCTGCACCGCACCGATCCAGCCACCTTCCGGAAGGACCTGACGCGCGGGGAACACCTCAAGGACGTCGACTGGTGGCTCGTCAGAGCAACAGCAGACGATGTCGCGCACGGCGTCGACCGTTTCGTGGACCGCATCCGTCGGCTGCTCGAGGTCGGCGCCAGAGGAGCCCACGACACGCGGTTTGCGACACTTGGGTGAACAATGGTTGACGCTTCAACCAAAACGGTGCACACTGTCGTAGTATCAACTCGATGCAGGCGCATGGAACGCGTCGCACCGCAGACTCTCGTTCGGAAGAAGGACCACCATGACGCTCACCGCTGACACCGTTCCCGGCTACAAGACCGGCACCTGGAAGATCGACCCGACCCACTCCGAGGTCACGTTCTCGGTCCGCCACCTCGCCATCAGCAAGGTCAAGGGCAAGTTCGAGACGTTCGACGCCACCGTCGTCACCGCCGAGAACCCGCTCGAGTCGACCGTCGAGGCCAACATCGACGTCGCGTCGATCAACACCGGCCAGGAGCAGCGCGACCAGCACCTCAAGACGAGCGACTTCTTCCTCACCGAGGAGCACCCGCAGCTGACCTTCCGCTCGACGAGCATCGAGGCGAAGGGCGACGACCTGCACATCGCGGGCGACCTGACCCTGCGCGGCGTCACCAAGCCGGTCGTCCTCAAGGCCGAGCTGGGCGGCTTCACCACGGACGGCTACGGCCAGGTCAAGTTCGGTGCCGAGGCGACCACGAAGATCGACCGCACCGAGTTCGGTGTGAACTGGAACGCGGCGCTCGAGGCTGGTGGCTTCACGCTCGGCAACGACGTCACGATCAACCTCGACGTCCAGTTCGTCCTCCAGGCGGCCTGAGCCACCTCTGACTCAACGCCCGACTGAGGGCACCGAGCGGCACTCCCCGAACCCGAGAAGAACGCCCCGACTCCGCACGGAGTCGGGGCGTTCTTCGTTGTCGGCCCCGCTCCGCCGACCACGAGCGGGCGAAACACCCCGGCCCTTCGTCCTGTCTCATCAGGCATTCCGCCCGCTCGACGATGCCGGGCGCCGAGGCCGACGCTGATCCCCGCAATCACGCCCACGCCGGCACCCGCGCCCATGCCCGTGCCCACGCCCATGCCCATGCCCATGCCCATGCCCATGCCAACACCCACGCCACGAGCGGGCGAAATACCACGCCGATCTCCGTAGCACGCCGGACATTTCGCCCGCTCGCGTAACGACCCGAGCGCGGGGCGCGAGCGACCCCGGCGGAGATCGGGAGCGCGGCCGAGCGGGCGGAATGCCCGGGACACGGCGGGGACGAAGTGCGGCATTTCGCCCGCTCGCCCAACGAGGCGCGAGCACGCCCGGGACAGGGAGCCAGCGTGCACGAGCGGACGAGCGCACCAGCGGGCACGAGCGGACGGGCACCGCCCTGTCTCTTATACACATCT
>NZ_QKTC01000047.1:0-662 GCF_003234435.1 Curtobacterium sp. MCLR17_044
AGGCCGCGCTTGACGGCGTCGGTGCCGAAGGTCTTGTTCAGCAGGCCGGCGGCGTCTTCGGAGATGTGGACGGTGGTGCCGGTGAGGATGGCGTTGTCGCCCTCGAGCTGGAGGGGCTTGAGGGAGCCGCCGTGCAGCTCGAACAGGAACGCGTTGGCCGCGGCGACCTTGCCGTTGACGAGGACGTCGCCGTAGAGCTTGGACGAGCCCGGGTTCACGACGAAGTTCTCCAGCGTGACGGTGGTGTCGCCGGCCTTCAGGGTCAGACCCGAGTCGTCGTGGTTCAGCAGGCCCTGCACGTACGGGCGGTAGTTGCCATCGGGCGACCAGTAGGTGACCGACCCGGCGGTGATCGGGAACGACACCGACCCGTCAGCCAGGGTCGCATCGCCGGAGACGCCGGGGGTGAGCTTCAGGGCGGTGAGGGCGTCGGTGAAGCCGGAGTCGAGCTTCACGGCGGTGGAGCCACCGAGGACCTCGGGGACCGAGGCGACGGGTGCGGGGATCTTCGACTCGGACGACGAGGACACCGTGTGCACGTTCGGGGTCGCGGCCTGGGCGGAGGAGATCCCGAACGCGGCACCGCCGAGGACGAGGGCGCCGGTCGTGGCGAGGGTGATGGAGGTCTTGAGGCTCTTACGCATCGTGATCAGTCCTTTGCT
>NZ_QKTC01000005.1:0-181157 GCF_003234435.1 Curtobacterium sp. MCLR17_044
CTTCGAAGATGTTTATTAGAGACAACCAGGTGACAGGTGGTAGGCGGGCGGGATCGGGTGTACCTGGCGAGAACGGGCGTACCGGGTCGGAAAATCGCACCAGGTACGCCCGGAACGACCAGGTACCCGGGGTCCGCCGTGCGAGGTCGGGCGTACCGAGCGAGACCGGGCGTACCTGGCGAGATCGGGCATACCTGGCGAGATCGGGCATACCTGGTCGGAAGATCACACCAGGTATGCCCGGAACAACCAGGTACCCGAGGTCCACCGTGCGAGACCGGGCGTACCTGGCGAGACCGGGCGTACCTGGTCGGAAGATCGCACCAGGCACGCCCGGAACGACCAGCTACCCGAGCTTCACCGTGCGGGATCGGGCGTGCAGTGCGGGATCGGGCTTGCCGTGCCAGATCGGGCGTACCTGGCGAGACCGGGCATACCTGGTCCTAAGAACACACCAGGTACGCCCGGAACGACCAGGTACCCGAGGTCCACCGTGCGAGATCGGGCGTACCTGATCGGAACGTGCAGCGATCGGACGAGCCGCAGCGGCAGACGTCAGCCCGCAGCGAGGGCCGCGGCTGCGAAGTCGCGCACGGCGTCACGGGCCGCGGGCGGGTCGAGCACCACGGCACGACCCGGCAACCCCGCGACGAGCCGGACCACGCCGTCGAACCCATGCGACGCCGCGAGCCGGATGCGCACACGACCGTCACCGTCGGGCGCGTCGGCGGTGTCGGACAGGAAGTCGGCGACCAGGGGCAGCGACGTCGAGTCGAGTTCCACCGTGACGATGACGTCGTCGGCGGCCTGCTGGAACAGCGTGTCCGGGATCACGACCTGGTCGATGGTCTTCTCGGCCGGGCGGTCGTCGACCCGCGCCTCGGACATCCGGTCGAGCCGGAACGTCCGGAGTGCCTGCCGGTCGAGGTCCCACGCGCGCAGGTACCAGTCGGTGTCGATGGACTCGACCCGCAGTGGGTCGACCCGTCGGGTGCCGCCCTGGGTGCGCGGTCCGGCGTACTCGAAGACCAGGCCGCGGCCGTCGGACATCGCCCGCCTGATGGTGGCGAGGGCGACGTCGTGCAGGTCCTGCCCGACGGCGACGGTCGACGCCGCTCCCCCGGCACCGCGGGAGAGCTTGGCCATCAGCGCGCGGATGGCGTCACGGTCGGCGGCCTCGGGCAGCGCGGACAGGTACTGCAGACCGGCGATGAGCGCCGACGCCTCACGAGCCGACAGACGCGGTGAGTCGTCGATCGCCACCAGGTTGGTCAGCACGATCATGTCGTTCTGGTCGAAGTCGTCCCAGGCGATGTCGAACAGGTCGCCGTGCTGGTACTGCATCGTCTCGCCGGGCACCCCGGACACCGCGATGAGTTCGACGGCACGCCGGATGCGGGCCTCGGGCACACCGAAGTGCCGAGCAGCCTCGGCTACCGAGACCCGCTCGCGGTCGATCAGGTACGGCACCAGGGCGAGCAGGAACGCGAGCTTGTCCTGCGCCTGCAGGGGTTGGGCGTCAGCCACGAACGGGGTCCTCTCCGGGGGCTGCGGCACGGTCGTCGTCGGTGTGGTCGCGCACGAGTGCACGGAGGCGCTCCTCGACCCGTGCCCGCAGGTCGTCGGGCTCGAGCACCCGGACCTCGGGCCCGAAGGCGGCGAGTTCCTCGGCGAGGATCTGCGGGTCGACGTGGTGCAGCACGAGCGCGCCGTCGGCGTCGGTCTCGGTGTCGCGGCGACGGGTGAGTCGGCGTTCGGCGTCGGAACCCGGCGTCACGGCGATGCGCGCAGTGCGCTCGGCCCAGATCCGCTCGAGCTCGGCGAGGGTGCGCTCCCCCGCGCCGACGGGAGCGGTGTGCTGCCCGACCTCGTACTGGGTGACGGGTCCGACGATGCGGGCCAGCAGGTAGTTCTTGTCCGAGTCCGTCGCGAACTCGTGGGCGGCGAGCATCCACCGGCCGCCGTGCTGCACCAGGGCGAGCGGAGCCACTTCGCGCCGACGGGCGTCGTGCTGCCCCGGCGTGATGTAGTCGAAGCGAACTGCGGCGCCGCGATCGAGCGCGGAACGGAGCGGCTCGAAGGACGCATCCCGGGCGCGGAGCCGCGGGGCGTACGCATCGACCCCGAGCTGCAGGGCACCGTCGTCGTCCTCGGCGCCGGCCGAGCGGACCTTCAGCAGGCCACGGCGGGAGTCGGCGGACAGTGCGCCTTCGCGCCAGGCCATCGCGGCCAGGGACAGCAGCGCGGATTCGTCCGGGGTGAAGCGGACGTCGACGGGCAGGTCGTACTCACCCTTCGGGATCCGGTACCGGAGAGTCTGGTTGTTGCCCGCGGCACCCGGGGTCTCGATGGTCTCGAGGGGGATGCCGAGCTCGCGGACGTCGTCCTTGTCGCGTTCGAACTGGCGCTCGAGCGAGGCGTTGTCGCCACCGGTCGAGAACCGCTGCCGGTACCCCTGCACGTTGGCCAGGATCTCGGCCTTGGTCAGCCCGGACTCCGTCGAGAGCAGCGCGAGCACGAGGCTGAACAGCCGCTCCTCGGCGGGCACACGGGGCACACGGGTCGCTGGCACGAGCCGATCCTACGGCAGCGCGGGTGCACCGGAGTGCACCCGCGCCGCGGTCCGTGGACGGTCGGACCGGGTCAGTTCGAGATCGCCCCGAGGACGTCGATCACGTACGCGTACGCGGTCCCCTGCTGGTTGACGATGGCCAGGACCTGGTCGCCGACGTGGTGCCCGACGATGGCGGACCGGACGCCCTCGTCCACCTGGCCCTTGGTGAGCGGGATGGCCTGCGCGCCGGATCCGTCGGTCCAGCTGGAGCCGGCGACGGACGGGTCGGCACCCCAGGTGACGGCGGTGTACTTGATGACCGCGGTGTCCTTCGCGGTGAGCTCGCGACCGTCGCCCTTGCGGAGCAGGTGCGTCTCGTTCGACTTCGGCGCGCTCCACGACGGGATCGTGATGCCGGGGGCGCCGGAGGGTGCGAGCACCACGGCCGGCATCTTGTCGCCGGCGAGCTGCGGGGTGCCGGTGGCACGGGCGTCGAACGCGCGCTTGACGTCGATGACGGCGATGACGGCGTCCTCGGTCTTCTTCGACGACGAGCTGCCAGCGGTGCCGCCGGTGCTGCTCAGGGCGCTCTTCGGCAGGGCCACCGCCAGGCGGTCGCCGACGCGGGCGCACTGCAGCGAGGCGCCGAGGGCCCCGTAGTTGCTCGCACCGGCGGTGATCGGTGCCGTCTGGCCCGAGTAGCCGCTCGTCTGGGCGACCTGCCCCGTGGAGCCGTCGACCAGGGTGTACTCGACCAGGACGGGGGTGCCGTCGTCGATCGTGCGACCGGAACCCTGCTGCAGCACGGACACCTGGGTGCCCTTGGTGGTCAGGCCCTTCGGCACGTTGATCTTCGGCTCCGAGCCGAACTTGCCGGTGGCGGTCACCGCTTCGGACGCGGCGCCGGGAGCGGCACAGCTCGAGGGCGTGGTGCCGGCACCGTTCGAGGCGCAGGCGGTGAGGGACACCGCGAGACCGATGGTGACCAGGAGTGCGGGGATGGTGCGCACGGACCCTCTTTCCGTTCGATGCAGGACGGGCACGCCGTCAGCCTACCGTTCGTCCTCGACGGCCCCGGACGGAGCCGCAGCACCATCCGCCGCCGACGACGCCTCGGCCGCCGCGACCTTGCGCGCCTGCGCCGCCGACTGCCGGGCGACCTTGCGGAGCTTCTTGTCGCTCGTCGCCCGCTCGCCCACGGCGCCGGGGGTCCAGGCCTCGATGTCCTCGTCCGAGAACTCCGCCTTGCCCGCGCGGCGCTTCAGATTCGGCAGCACGGTGCCGTCGGCCAGGCGTCGTGCCGTGACGAGGAACCCGGTGTGCCCGACCATGCGGTGGTCCGGGCGGACGGCGAGGCCCTCGACGTGCCAGGTGCGCACCAGGGTCTCGCTCGGCATCGGGTCGGTGAAGCGCCCGGTGTCGCGCAGGGCCTCGGCCGTGCGGGACAGCTGCGTGACGGTCGCGACGTAGCAGACGATGAGTCCGCCGGGCACGAGGGCGTCGGCCGCGGCGTCCACGCACTCCCACGGCGCGAGCATGTCGAGCACGACCCGGTCGATGCTCTGCGGCTCGGTCGCGTCGGGCAGCGACTCGACCAGGTCACCGACGGTGACGGACCAGTTGTCCGGGACTGCGCCGAGGAAGGTGCCGACGTTGCCCTTCGCGATCGCCGCGAACTCCTCGCGGCGCTCGAACGACTGCAGCTGCCCGGTCGGGCCGATCGCGCGGAGCAGGAACAGCGACAGCGCGCCCGAGCCGACGCCGGCCTCGACCACGCGGGCCCCGGGGAAGACGTCCGCGAAGGCCACGATCTGCGCCGCGTCCTTCGGGTAGACGATCGCGGCGCCACGCGGCATCGACATCACGTAGTCGTTGAGCAGCGGACGGAGCGCGAGGTACTCGTCACCGGTGCTCGCCCGGATGACGGAGCCGTCGGGCTGGCCGATGACGTCGTCGTGCCGCAGCACCCCGCGGTGCGTGTGGTACTCACCCGCGGTCTCGAGCGACAGCGTCGTGAGCTTGCCCTTCGGACCGGTCAGCTGGACGCGGTCGCCGGCCCGGAACGGGCCGCGCGGCGGCGTGTGCGGTGCGCCGCCCGCGGTGTGCGGGAGGGCTGCGGTCGGGTCCGCGGTCGGACTGGAGGCGCTGCTCGCGTCCGCCTCGTCGCGTGCGTCGTCGGTGTGGCTCATCGGGTGACCCCTTCGGTGTCCGCAGCGTGCGCCGGGTCCGGCACCGCGCCTCCAGAGTGCGCAGCCCGTGCGGCCAGTGCCGGCGTCGTCAACTCGACCAGACGGTCGACGTCGACCCCAGCCAGGGTGGTCAGGTGCACGTCGCCGCCGGCGATCTCGGACAGCGGGACGATGTGCTCGACGGCGACCGTGACGGCGCCGGAGGCGACGGCCGACGCGACGCCGGTGGCGGAGTCCTCGATCGCGACGCACGCGGTGGGCTCGACGCCGAGCTGCGCGGCGGCGGACAGGTACGCGTCCGGGAACGGCTTCGGGCGGTCGACGTCGTCACCGGCGACGACGACGCGGAAGCCGTGTTCGCCCAGGGCCTCGGCGGCGACGAGCGCCATCTTGCGACGGGACATCGTGACCAGGGCGGTCGGGATGCCGCGGGCGTGGAGCTCCTCGACGAGCTCGCGGGCACCCGGACGCCAGGGCAGTTCACCGGCGCGCAGGTGCTCCATGACGTAGTCGGTCATCCACTGGATGATCTCCTCGACCTCCATGTCGACGCCCTTGGCGCGCAGGAGCTCACCGGAGCGCTCGAGGCCGGACCCGACCAGGGACAGGCCGTCCTCGTGGGTCCACTCGGCGCCGTAGCGGTTCGTCAGGTCGACCTGGGACCGCTGCCAGATCGGCTCGGTGTCGATGATCGTGCCGTCCATGTCCCACAGCACGGCTGCGGGCGGGACGAGGGCAGGAGGATGCGCGGTCACGGGCGACGAGTCTACCGGGGCCGTTCCGCTGGGCGCGGACGCGCGCGTGCGCCGACACCCCCTGGGCCTACAGTGGATGCCTGAATCGTGTCCGGCCGGGGGCATCGCTCCCGCCCCGCTCCGCTCCACCACCAGGAGGTCCGCTCCGTGCCACAGCACTCCCCCTTCAGCGACGGTCGCTTGCTCGTCGTCGCCTTCGAGGGCTGGAACGACGCCGGCGAGGCCGCGAGCGGTCTGGCGCGTCGCATCGTCGAGTCGCTCGGGCTCGACGAGCTGCGCGAACTCGACGGTGAGCGGTACGTCGACTACCAGTTCAACCGGCCCACCGTCGGCACCGACGACAACGGCGACCGCGGCGTGCAGTGGCCCCGGATCGTGCTGCACGGCCCCGGTGCCGAGGGGCGTCCTGTCATCGGTGCCACCGGCTCCCCCACCGACCGTGACGTCTTCGTCCTCGTCGGCCCGGAACCCTCGCGCACCTGGCGGGGCTTCTGCTCGGAGATCATCGACCTGGCGGACGTCTACTCGATCGACGCCGTCGTCTTCGTCGGTGCGATGCTCGCCGACGTCCCGCACACCCGGCCGATCTCGGTGTTCGTGTCGAGCGAGAACGCCGGGGTCCGCGCCGCGTTCGACGTCGACAAGTCCTCGTACGAGGGCCCGACCGGCATCCTCGGGGTCCTCGCCGACGCGATGGACAAGGCCGGCCTGACCACGCTGTCCCTGTGGGCCTCGGTGCCGCACTACGTGCACAACTCGCCCTCGCCGAAGGCCACGCTCTCGCTGCTCGACAAGATCGAGGAGCTCACGGACGTCACCGTGCCCCGTGGCTCGCTGCTCGACGACGCCACCGAGTGGGAAGAGGGCATCGACGCCCTCGCCGCCGACGACGAGGACATGGCGTCCTACATCGGGCAGCTCGAGCAGGCGCGCGACACGGTCGACTCCCCCGAGGCCTCGGGTGACGCCATCGCGCAGGAGTTCGAGCAGTACCTCCGTCGCCGTGAGCGCAAGGACGGCAAGGACGGCGGCACCGCCGGTGGCGAGGGGCCGTGGCGGCCCCAGCAGTAGCCGTCACCCGCTGACGGACAGGAGGCACGGTGCCGGCCGGCACCGTGCCTCCTGTCCGTCTGGGGCGTGCGGCGAGTGGTCACGAACTGTCGGCTGCGGCCCGCCCGGGCGACAGTTCCTGACCCCTCGGCGGCGCGCACGCGACGTCGCGACCACACGGCGGACGGGAGGCGCGTGTCGGCCTCGCCACGGGCCTCCCGACCGGCGGCCGCGAACGGTCACGACACCCCGCTCACGTCCGGCGAGTGGTCACGAACTGTCCGTTGCGGCCCGCCCGGGCGACAGTTCCTGACCCCTCGGTGGCACGCACGCGACGTGTCGCGACCACTCACCGCGCGGTCACGACACCCCTGCTCACGTCCGGCGAGTGGTCGCGAACTGTCGGCTGCGGCCCACCTCGGCGACAGTTCCTGACCCCTCGGTGGCACGCACGCGACGTATCGCGACCACACGGCGGACCGGAGGCGCGTGTCGGCCTCTCCACGGGCCTCCCGTCCGGCGGCCGCGAACGGCCACGACACCCCGCTCACGTCCGGCGAGTGGTCACGAACTGTCGGCTGCCGACCGTCCAGGCGACAGTTTCTGACCCCTCGTCGCCGGGCATACGGCGTGTCGCGTCAGCGCAGGTCAGGCCAGGCGGATGCCGAGCAGCGCGTCGATGAGGTCGATGAGCTCCGGCGTGCACGCCGTGCCACCGGCGATCGCCGTGTCGACCGCAGCGACGGCACCGGGGGTGTCCAGGTCGTCCGACACCCGCGCGCGGATGCGTGCCGCGACGTCCGCGGCGTCGTCGGCGTGCCCGGCGGAGGCTCCCGAGGCCCAGGCGTCCCAGCCGGCGAGCCGCGTCTGGGCGCTCGTCAGCTCGGTGTCGAACCACTCCCAGTCGTCGGAGTACTTGTGCGACAGCAGCGCGAGCCGGATGGCACGGGGGTCGGCGCCGTCGTCGAGCAGCCCGCGCACGGTGACGAGGTTGCCGAGCGACTTCGAGATCTTCGTGCCCTGGTAGGCGATCATCCCGGTGTGCACGAACGCGTTCGCGAGGGGCTGGTGCGCGAGGGCAGCAGCGTGCCCGGCGCTCATCTCGTGGTGCGGGAAGACCAGGTCGCTCCCGCCGCCCTGCACGCTGATCGGCAGCCCGAGGCGGTCACCGGCGATGACGCTGCACTCGATGTGCCAACCGGGGCGACCGGGGCCGATCTCGGTGTCCCAGGCCGGCTCGCCGTCACGCGCGGCGCGCCACAGCAGCGGGTCGAGCGGGTCGCGCTTGCCCGGACGATCCGGGTCGCCGCCGCGTTCGGCTGCGAGGGCGAGCATCGTCTCGCGGTCCAGGCCGCTCTCGTCACCGAGGGTCCACGCGTCGGTGGGGCGGTTCACGTCGAAGTACAGGTCGTCGCCCTCGGCGCCGTCGGTCGGGACCTCGTACGCGTAGCCGGACTCCTGCAGGAACGAGACCGCCTCGGCGACGCGCTCGACCTCGTCGGTGACGGCCACGAAGTCGTCCGGCGGCAGGATCCGGAGCGACTCCATGTCGCGACGGAACAGGTCGACCTGGGACGCAGCGAGTTCACGCCAGTCGACGCCGTCGCGGGCGGCACGCTCGAGCAACGGGTCGTCCACGTCGGTGACGTTCTGCGCGTACTCGACGTCGAGCCCCGCGTCACGCCAGGCACGGCCGAGCGTGTCGAACGCCAGGTACGTCGCCGCGTGGCCGAGGTGCGTGGCGTCGTACGGCGTGATGCCACAGACGTACAGCGCGGCACGGTCCTCGTCGCGGGCGGGGTCCACCGGCTTGCCCGTCGCGGTGTCGTGGACGACCGGTCGGGGCGCGGCGCCGGGGACGTCGGGGACGGATGGGGCCTGCCAGGCCCTCACGGCTGGATCACTCCGAGCGACAACAACACGATGAGCACGATACCGAGTGCGATCCGGTAAACGACGAAGGGCATGAAGCTGCGCTTGCTGATGTAGTTCATGAACGCCGCGATCACGACGAACCCGACCACGAACGCGACGACGGTGGCGATGAGCGTGTCGGCGAGTCCGAACGGCGAGCCGTGGTCGCCGAGGCTCGTCGCGGCCTCGTAGAACCCGGACAGGAACACCGCCGGGATCGCGAGCAGGAACGCGAAGCGCGCGGCCGCCGGGCGGGTGTACCCGAGGGCGAGACCCATCGACACCGTCGCACCGGAACGGGACACACCGGGCACCAGGGCGAGCATCTGCGCCAGGCCGATGAGCAGACCACCACGGAACGTCATCTGCTCGATCCGGCGCTCCTTGCGGCCGACACGGTCGAGCACCCCGAGCACGACACCGAACACGATGAGGACGATCGCGACGATCCAGAGCGACCGGAACGTGGTCTCGATCGAGTCCTTGAGCAGGAGCCCGGCGACCCCGATCGGGATCGTGCCGAGGATCACCAGCCAGCCGAGCCGGACGTCGGGGTCGCCCTTCGGCACGTCACGCTTGACCACCGACCGGAACCACCGCCCGATGATGCGGGTGATGTCCTTCCAGAAGTAGATGAGCACCGCGGTCTCGGTGCCGAGCTGCGTCACCGCGGTGAAGGCCGCTCCGGGGTCCTTCGCGTCGGGCAGGAAGAGCCCCACGATGCGCAGGTGCGCGCTGGAGGACACCGGCAGGAACTCGGTGAGCCCCTGGACGAAGCCGAGGAAGATCGCCTCGAGGATGTGCATCGCACGGGCCTTTCGGGGGGAGGTCGGTCAGGGCACCGCCACGACGGCGACCATGAACAATATTAGTACGTGGCGAGCAGGTCGCCCAGCACCCGCCGACCGAACGCCAGCGAGTCGAGCGGCACCCGCTCGTCCACGCCGTGGAACATCGCGGGGAAGTCGACACCGGCCGGCAGCTGCAGCGGCACGAACCCGTACCCCGCGATGCCGAGCGTCGAGAGCGCCTTGTTGTCGGTGCCGCCGGACAGCAGGTACGGCAGGACCGGTGCGCCCGGGTCGTGCCGGCCGAGGACGTCGCGGACGGCATCGACCAGCGGGCCGCCGAAGTCCTGCTCGAGGCCGATGTCGCGGAACGACATGACCACCTCGACGTCGGGTCCGGCGAGCTCCCGCACCCGCTCGAGCACGGTCTCCTCGTCACCCGGCAGGCAGCGGATGTCGACCAGGGCCTCGGCGGTGTCGGGGATCACGTTGTGCTTGTAGCCGGCGGTCAGCACCGTCGGGTTCGAGGTGGTGTGCAGCGCGGCGTGGATGAACCGCGACGCCGAGCCGGTGGCCAGGGCGACCTCGTCCGGGCCGGTGACCGTCGGGTCCACCCCGAGGAACCGCGCCACCTCGGCGACCATCGCGTCCGTCGTGGCCGAGAGCCGCACGGGCCACTCCTCGCTGCCGATCCGGGCGACCGCCGCCGCGAGCTTCGTGACGGCGTTGTCGCGGATCACGTGCGAGCCGTGGGCGGCGGTGCCGCGCGCGATCAGCTTCACCCACATGAGCGCCTTCTCGCCGGTCTGCAACAAGTAGGCGCGACGGTCACCGAGCGTGATCGAGTACCCACCGACCTCGCTGATCGCCGCCGACGCCCCCGCGAAGACCTCGGGGTGCTGGTCGACCACGTGGTGGGACCCCAGGACTCCCCCGGCCTCTTCGTCGGCGAAGTACGCGATCACCAGGTCACGCTCCGGCGCACCGTGCTGCTCGATGACGTCCGCCAGCGAAGTGAGCATCATCGCGTCCATGTTCTTCATGTCGACGGCGCCCCGCCCCCACAGCGAACCGTCCTTGACCACGCCACCGAACGGGTCCACCGACCAGTTCGCCGGATCCGCCGGCACCACGTCGAGGTGCCCGTGCACCACGAGCGCCGACTTGTCACGGTTCCGACCGGGCACCCGCGCCACGACGCTCACCCGGTCCGGCTCGGACTCGAACAACTGCGGCTCGAGACCCAGCGCGCGGAGCTTGTCCTCGACGTAGTGGGCTGCCTCCGTCTCACCACGGGACTTCCCCTCGCCCCAGTTCGTCGTGTCGATGCGGATGAGGTCGCGGGCGATCGCCGCGGTGGCCTCGAGCTCGGGCACGGACTGCGGCTCGGAGGGCTCCGGGTTCGTCATGGCTCCACGGTATCGGTCGGCACCGACCCCGTCGCCGGGACAGCGCGCGCAGGACTCGCCCGGGATGCGCGACCGTGTTCATCGCGCGTTCAGACCCGTGCTAGTGTCTTCTCTCGGCAGGAACGCCGGGTTCAACCCGGGAAACAGACACCAGACACCCTGTCCGGGTGGCGGAATTGGTAGACGCGCTAGCTTGAGGTGCTAGTGCCCGTATTAGGGCGTAGGGGTTCAAGTCCCCTCTCGGACACAGGAAATGCGTGCCCCCTGACCTTTCGGTCGGGGGGCATTTTCTGTTGTGTCTTCCCGGCGAGTGCCGCCATCGCTGCGCTCAGGGCGTCACCGCCTCTGGGGCGCCACCTCGCTGCGCTCAGGGCGACCACGTGCCACTTCGCTGCTCTCAGGGCGATTCGGGCGCCACCTCGCTGCGCTCAGGGCGTTCTCCGTGCAGCGTCCGTACACGCGGCTGGACGCGGGACGTGCGGACTGGAGGCGCGGGGCGGGGCCGCAGCGCGCCTCCAGGCCGGAACGTGCGCACGTCGGAGGCCGGTGCAGGGTTGCGCACTCCGTGTGACGGAACAAGGTCGCACCGAGTGGGCAACGCCGCACCGCGCGCGGTCAGCGCGAGCGGCGCCCCCGCCGCACCACCAGCACGACGGCACCGAGCGCCGCCAGCCAGCCCCAGTTCGCGACCACCGGGTCGAGCACCTGGTGCCGCCAGTCCGACCGACTCGACCCCAGCCGCGACGCAACGGGGTGGTTCCCACGCTCCGCCGCGACACCGGTCTCGCTGATCACCCGGTCCGGCCGACCCCGGAGCGCATCGGTCACCCGGTGCGTCGCGACGTCCAGGCGGTCCCCGACGACGAGCAGCATCCAGTGCGCCAGGCGCCCCTCGCTGAACCGCCGGTAGGCGTACCGCCGGACGATCCCAGCGACACCGTGCAACGGCTGCGCGGTGCCGAACACCGGCGTCACGTGGGCGTGCTCGATCGAGCGCTCCCGGCCGTGCGCACCGTCCTGCTGCGGCGGGCGGTCCCAGTGGGCTCCGGTGGCCGAACCGGCCTCGCGCGAGAGCTCCGGAACGGAGGGCCGGTCCGCCGGGTCGAGGTCGCTCCCCCACCCCGGGATGCGGGCACGGAGTTCCTCGGCCGACGGCACCCGACCGGGCGGATCGGCGATGTACGGGGTGTGGTCGGACATGTCGGGCCTCCTCACGGCACGACGACGGTCTTGATGCAACCGTCGAGCTTGGACGAGAACAGGTGGTACCCCTCGGCGATGTGCTCGAGGGGGATGCGGTGCGTGATGATGTCGCTCGGCTTGAAGTGCCCGGCCTGGATGTGCTCGAGCAACCGCGGCCACTGGCGTTTCACGTGCGCCTGGTTCGTGTGGATCGTGACGCCCTTGTTCATCGCGTCACCGAACTTCACCGCGCTCGGGATCGGCCCGTACGCGCCGATCGCCGAGACCGTGCCGCCCTTGCGGACGCCGTCGATCGCCCAGTTGAGCGCCGTCGGGGACCCGCCCTGCAGCTTCAGCTTCGATGCGGTGACCTGCTGGGTGAAGTTGCCGTCCGCCTCGGCTCCGACGGCGTCGATCACACTGTCCGCACCCAGGAAGTCGGTCTGCTTCTTCATCTCGAGCACGACGTCGTCGACCTCGGCGAAGTTGATCGTCTCGGCGTGCGCGAAGCTCCGGGCCTTCTCGAGCCGGTACTCGAGCTGGTCGACGACGATCACCCGACCGGCTCCCATGAACCACGCCGACCTGGCGGCGTAGAGCCCGACCGGCCCGGCACCGAGCACCACGACGGTGTCGCCCTCGCGGATCGACGCCAGCTGCGCCCCGAAGTACCCGGTGCTCAGTGCGTCGGTCATCATCAGGGCGTCGTCGTCGTCGAGCCAATCCGGGATCACCTGCGGTCCGACGTCGGCGAACGGCACCCGCACGCGCTCCGCCTGCCCGCCGTCGTACCCGCCGGTGGTGTGCGAGTACCCGTAGATCCCGCCGACCGCGGTCGCGTTCGGGTTCACGTTGTGGCAGTTCGCGAAGAGTCCGCGGGTGCAGAACCAGCACGTGCCGCAGAAGATGTTGAACGGGACCATCACGCGGTCGCCGACCGACAGGGTCTCGACGGACGAGCCGATCTGCTCGACCACCCCGATGAACTCGTGGCCGAACGTGTGCCCGACCCGGGTGTCGGGCATCATGCCGTGGTACAGGTGCAGGTCTGACCCGCAGATCGCGGCCCGTTCCACCCGGACGATCGCGTCGTTCGGGTGCTCGATCCGGGGATCCGGTTTCTCCTCGACGCGGATCCGGTAGGGGCCGCGGTACGTCATGGCGCGCATGGACGCTCCTCTCGTTCGTCGCGTCAACGCTGGCGCGCGCCACGTTGGAACGGACCCAGGACCGCAGATGGCGGACAAGCGGTGGGCGTCCGCACAGACGGACGGGAGGCGCGGTGCCAGCTGGTAGCGCGCCTCCCGTCCGTCACCGGCGTGCGTCGACCGCTCGGCGCAGCCACGCGCGGGCTCCGGCGACGTCATCGAAGACGCCGTCGTCCTGCGCCGCCGCGGACGCCACGAGGAGTTCGCGGAACACCGGCCCCGGGGTGAGTCCCGCGTCGACGAGGTCGCGGCCGGACAGCAGCCGCACGGGCCGACGCGCGACCTGGTCCCGGAGCGCGACGTCGAACCACGACCACGCCGAGGACCGGCTCGCCCCCGGACCACGCCCCTGCGAGTCGGCTTCGCACACCCGGGCCCACGACTCCATCGCGGGCAGGGAGGATCCGAGCCGTCGGAACAGCCGCCGAGCAGCGGCAACGGACGGTGGCGCGCCGTTGGACGAGTGCGGGACCATGTGCTCGCGAACGAGCGGGACGACCCGCTCGACGATGTGGCGTGGCGCGCCGAGGCGACCGAGCAGCGCTGCTGTTGCCGCAGCGCCGGACACCTCGTGGCCCAGGCTGCGGATCCGGACCGCACCTGCGTCGTCGGCGAGGACCTGCGTGCCGGAGCCGGCCTTCCCCAGGTCGTGCAGCACGGCGGCGAGCACGATGACGACCCGGTCGTCACCCCGGATCCCGTCCGCGGTGCAGGCGCGGGCGGCAGCGTCCCCCGCCGCTCCGAGGTGGACGTGCACGGGACCCTCCGGGTGCCACCGGGGGTCCTGCGGCACGTCTCGGACCGCGGCGAGCTCGGGCAGGTGTCGCTCCCAGCCGCTGTCGTGCAGCGTTCGGAGGGCAGCCGACATGTGGTCGCCGAGTGCCAGCTTGCGGATCTCGGGCCAGATCCGCCCGGTGGCGATCGACTCGAACTGCGCCGCGAGCGACCGCGCCAGACGCAGCGTCGCGGGGTGCACGGCGAAGTCGAACCGGGCGACGAGCTGCACGGCACGCAAGACCCGGAGCGGGTCCTCGCTGCAGCGTTCGGAAGCGTGCCGCAGCACGCCGATGACGGCATCGTCGATCCCACCGACCGCGTCGAGGAACACGTTCGTGCGGGGGTCCCAGGCGACGGCGTTCACCGTGAAGTCCCGACCGAGGGCGGACACCGTGACCGGATCGAGCGCACCGGACTCCGCCGTCACTGCGACGTCGACGCGGGATCCGTCGAGCACCACCTTGAGGACCGGGAACCCCGCACCGGCCTCGACGACGATCGCGCCGGCCGCACGCAACGCTCCGACGACCACATCGGTCCTGGTGCCGTGCACCTCGACGTCGACGTCACCGGTGGTGGTCGGTCCGCGCCCGGCTTCCCGGAGCAGCAGGTCGCGCACTGCTCCGCCGACCAGGGAGGGCTGCCCGATCCCGCCCAGGACCTCGAGCACCGTTCGGGCTCCGGCGTCGAGGCCGAAGGCGCGGAACGGGTCGGCCGGACCGGGGCACCGGTGGACGGTGCTGTCGTGACGCTCGGCGCCGCATCGGAGACACGATCGGACGGAGGAGATGGTGGTGGTGGGGCGCACGTGTCGGTCGACTTCCGGGACCTCGTCGCCGTGGGCGCCGAGGGAGTCAGTATGCCGGAGAGCGGCAGGTGGGTGCGAACGCACGTGACGGACGGACGGGAGGCGCGCTGCCAGCTGGCACCGCGCCTCCCGTCCGATCTTTGGGGGCGTCTAGCTCTTCGACGCCTCGACGAAGTTGCGTCGCGGGTCCGTCTCCTTGATCAGGGAGGTCGCGTCGCGACCGGACACCGCGCCGGTGATCCAGCCGATGATGATGCGGGCCTTCCGGTTCAGGGTCGGCATCGCGTACACGTGGTACGCGCGGTGCGCGAGCCACGCGAGCAGGTTGGTCATCTTGATGCCCTTGATGTTCGCGGCACCCTTGCCGACACCGTACGACGCGACGGTGCCGATGGAGGGGTGGCGGTACTCCTCGAGCGGCTTGCCGGTGATGGTCGCGACTATGTTGTCGGCGGCAACCACGGCCTGACGGACGGCGTTCTGCGCGTTCGGCGGGTAGAACGCCGGCTGCTTGTCGGCGGTCAGGTCGGGCACCTGCGCGACGTCACCCAGGCCCCAGACGCCCTCGACGACCTGGTGGGTGTCCTCGGCCTCGACCTGGAGCTTCGCGTTCGCGGCGAGGTGGCCCTTCGGCCCGCGCGGCAGGTCGGAAGCGTCGAGGAGCGGGTTCGGCTTGACGCCGGCGGTCCAGACGAGCAGGCCGGTGGCGAACTCGTCGCCGTCGGAGAACTTGACGACACCGCCCTCGGCGCTCGGCATGGTGGTCTTCAGGCGGACGTCGATGCCTCGGGCACGGAGCGACTCGAGCGTCCACTTGGACAGCTCGGGGCCGACCTCGGGCGCGACGCGGTCGAGGGCGTCGATGAGCACCCAGCGGGGCTGCTCACCGGCGAGCGACGGGTAGGTCTTGATGGCGGCCTGCGACACGTCGAAGAGCTCGCCGATCGCCTCGACGCCGGTGTAGCCACCGCCGACGAAGACGCTGGTCAGCAGACGGCGACGCTCGTCCTCGTCACGGGTGGCAGCGGCCTTCGCGATGTTGTCGAGGAGCTTGGCGCGCACGTAGGCGGCCTCTTCGACGCTCTTGAAGCCGACGCCGTACTCCTCGAGCCCGGGGGTCGGGAAGGTGCGGGTGACGGAACCGAGGGCGACGACCAGGTGGTCGTAGCCGAGGGTGCGGTCGTCGCCGCCGGCGGTCGCGATCGAGACGGTCTTGTCCGCCGAGGAGATCGCGGTGACCTTGCCCTGGATCACCCGGGTCTTGCGCAGTGCACGGCGCAGCTCGACGGTGACGTCCTTCGGCGCGATGTGGCCACCGGCGACCTCGGGCAGGAACGGCAGGTACGTGTAGTAGGTGTTCTGGTCCACGAGCGTGATGCGCATGGGCACCGTGGCCGCGTGCTTCTGGAGCTGCTTGACCGTGGTGTAGCCAGCGGAGCCGCCGCCGAGGACGAGGACGTGAGGGATCGAGTCTGCCATTCCTCCGGTCTACCGGACTTTGGCTTGGCGCGTCATGAGTTCCGCGGCCTGTCGCGGAGCCGCCACCACGCTGTCTCGGCCAGTTCGGGTCCGGTGAACACCCCGTGCGGGGTGCGGCGGGACTCGGTGAGCGAGAAGCGGCGCAGTCGGTAGCCGCCGCCGAAGCGGTCGATGATCGCCTCGGGTGACGCCTCGGGGTCGCGCTTGACGTACCAGGTGCGGTCGTCGACCGGCTCGATCACGCCGCGGTCACCGTCGTCCGCCGATGCGGGAGCGCAGGATGTCGATGCGCTTCTGGATCTGCTCGATGCTCGCCTGCGCCACGGCCGGGCCACCGCTGATCCGCCGGAGTTCGGCGTGGATCGATCCGTGCGGTTCGTTCGAGTGCCGGGACCAGATCGACACGAGCCGGGCGAGCTCGGTGCGCTGCTCCTTGATCGTCATGTACATCGGTCGGTCGGGCTCGGGCGTCTTCGGCATACCGTCCTTGGCCGTGCGGCCCTTGGAGCGCTTCGCCTGCGTCGCCTGTCGCGCGCGCAGGAGGTCGCGCACCTGGTCGGGTTCAAGGAGCCCGGGGATGCCGATGAAGTCGAGCTCCTCGAGGGAACCGACCTCGCCGCCGGTGCCGAACTCACCGCCGTCGTAGAGGACGCGGTCGAAGGACGCCTGCGAGTCGAGTGCCTCGAACGGCTGGACCTCGAGCAGGCTCTCGGACGCGCGGTCTTCCTTGTTGGCCTCGGCGACCATCGCGTCTTCGGGGTTGTACATGCCGTCGTCGGCGTCCTTCGGGCGGTCGAGGGCGTGGTCGCGCTCGAGCTCGAGGGTGGCGGCGAGGGCCATCAGGCCGGGGACGCTCGGCAGGAAGACACTCGCGGTCTCACCGCGGCGACGGGCACGCACGAAGCGGCCGATCACCTGGGCGAAGAACAGCGGCGTGCTCGCGCTCGTGGCGTAGACGCCGACGCAGAGCCGTGGGACGTCGACACCTTCGGACACCATGCGGACGGCGACCATCCAGCGCGAGGTGTCCTCGGCGAAGGCGCTGATGCGGCTCGACCCGGCGGCCTCGTCGGACAGCACCACGGTGGGGCGCTCCCCCGTGATCTGCTGCAGTATCCGGGCGTAGGCGCGCGCTGTGGTGGTGTCGGTGGCGATGACCAGACCGCCGGCGTCGGGCACACCGCGACGGACCTCGGTCAGGCGCTTGTCGGCGGCGGAGAGCACGGCCGGCATCCACTCGCCCTCGGGTGACAGCGCGGTGCGCCAGGCCTGGGCCGTGATGTCCTTCGTGACCTGCTCGCCCAGGGACGCCGACATCTCGTCGCCCATCCGGGTCTTCCAGCGCATCTGGCCCGCGTAGGCCATGAACAGCACCGGGCGGACGACGCCGTCCTTCAGGGCTCGGCCGTAGCCGTAGTTGTAGTCGGAGATCGAGGTGCGGATGCCCTGCTCGTCGGGGGCGTACTGCACGAACGGGATCGGTGCGGTGTCGGACCGGAAGGGGGTCCCCGACAGCGAGAGCCGGCGGGTGGCGCCGGAGAACGCCTCTCGGATGCCGTCGCCCCACGTCAGGGCGTCGCCACCGTGGTGGACCTCGTCGAGGACGACCAGGGTGCGGCCGCCCTCGGTGATGCGCTTGTGCACCTCGGGGTTCATGCCGACCTGGGCGTACGTGATCGCGACGCCCTGGTAGTGCCGGCCGAACATGCCGTCGCCGTTCTTGAACATCGGGTCGATCCGGATGCCCACACGGTCGGCGGAGTCGGCCCACTGGCGCTTCAGGTGCTCGGTCGGGGCCACGACGACGATGCGGTCGACGGTGCCGCGGGCGAGGAGCTCGGTCGCCAGACGCAGCGCGAAGGTGGTCTTGCCGGCGCCGGGGGTCGCGGCCGTGAGGAAGTCGCGGGGTTCCTTCTCGAAGTACTTCGTGAGCGCTTCGATCTGCCAGGCGCGGAGCTTCGATGCCGTGCCCCAGGCGGCCCGGTCCGGGAACGCCGGCGACAGGTGCTGGACGGCCGAGTTGCCGGCCGCTTCGGCCAGTGCCGCGGCATCGGCTTCGGCACGGGCTGCGTCACCGTGCGCCTGGGTTTGGTGCGCCTGGCTGCCGTCGTGCGTCGACGACGATCCGCCTGCGCCGGACTGGTCGTCACCCGACTCCGCCCACAGCGTGGCGGGCTGCTGGTCTTCGTACTCCGCTGCGCTCACTGAACCCGATTCTACCGCCACCGTCAGTCCTGCCGAGCGTGCGGGACGCCGCCGTCAGCGGTCCGGCGGACCAGGGATGCCGGTCGCAGCACGCCGGCGCCGAAGCGTGCGGCGACCGCGTCGACCGTGGTCTCGGTGTCGCGCCACGGCGCGTCGTCGTCCCACAGGGCGTTGCTCGCGGCCGCGGGCACGAGGTTCTCGCCGCGCACCCCGATCAGCCGGATCTGGTTGCCCGGTCGGTGCAGCACGTCGTACAGCTCGACGGCTTCGCGGTGCAGGCGCTTCGCGACGTCGGTGGGCTCCGCCAGCGTGCGCGACCGGGTCAGGGTGGTGAAGTCGGTGTACCGGACCTTGAGCGCCACGGTCCGGGCCTGTACGTCGGCCTGGCGCAGGCGGACGGCGACCTTGTCGGCCAGGCGCAGGAGTTCGCGTGCGACGTCGTCGCGCTCCGTCAGGTCGCGACCGAACGTGACCTCGTGCCCGATCGACTTCTCACCGACGCCGGTGTCGACCACGCGCGGGTCGCGACCCCATGACAGGTCGTGCAGCCGCTGCCCGCCGGCCGGGCCGAGTGCCGACACCAGCGACCCGAGCGGGGTGTTCGCCAGGTCGCCGACCGTGCGGATGCCCCGGCGTTCGAGCGTCTCCTGCGTCTTGCCGCCGACGCCCCAGAGCGCGGACACCGGCTGCGGGTGCAGGAACGCCACGGTGTCGGCGGCGGGCACCACGAGCAGGCCGTCCGGCTTCGACCGGCTGGACGCGAGCTTCGCGACGAACTTCGTCGATGCCGCACCGACGGAGCAGTGCAGACCGGTCTCGGCGAAGACCGTGCGGCGGATCG
This sequence comes from Curtobacterium sp. MCLR17_044, assembly GCF_003234435.1. Taxonomy (NCBI): domain Bacteria; kingdom Bacillati; phylum Actinomycetota; class Actinomycetes; order Micrococcales; family Microbacteriaceae; genus Curtobacterium; species Curtobacterium sp. MCLR17_044. The sequence goes on from NZ_QKTC01000005.1 coordinate 19,160, forward strand.
CCTGGCCGATCTGCCACGGGGTGCCGTACAGGCGGAGGGCGCCGGCGACGTCGAGGAACGCCTCGTCGATGCCGAGGCGCTCGACCCGCGGGGTGAACCGGTCGAAGATCGCCATCACCGCGGCAGACTTCGCACGGTACTTCTCGAAGTGCGGCTCGACGATGACGGCGTTCGGGCAGCGTCGCTTGGCGATGGCCATCGGCATCGCGGAGTTGACCCCGTAGCGACGGGCTTCGTAGGTGGCGGCGGTGACGACGGAGCGGTCGGAGTCGTGTCCGACGATGACCGGCAGCCCCACCAGGTCGGGGCGGTCGAGCAGTTCGACGGAGGCGAAGAAGGCATCCATGTCGACGTGCAGCACGGTCGCCGAGACGTCGTCCACCGGTGCGTCGGAGACGAGGCGGTTCCGTCCGTCCTGCTTGCTCACACCGAGATGATGCCAGGCACCGCCGACATCGCCGTGCCCGGGCGTGCTCACGGCCGCTCGGTGCGAGGTTCGTCCCGTCGTGCGCGGTTGCTCGCCCGCCGTCGCACCGTGCGCCCTTCGCGACTCGGTGCCGGGTTGGTTGCACGGTGCGGCGCCACAGGGCAGCACCGAGCGACCAAGCTCGCACCGGCCGACGGACTCCGCACCGTGCGCCGCCACGCCATCGACGCCGTCGCGCCCATCGCACCGTGCGCCCTTCGCGACTCGGTGCCGGGTTGGTTGCACGGTGCGGCGCCACAGGGCGGCACCGAGCGACCAAGGTCGCACCGGCCGACGGACCCGGCACCGTGCGCCGCCACGCCAACCTCGCACCAGGCGCAGGCAGCCCCGAGCGCAGCGCTCAGCCGAGCGGGCCGAGCACCGACGCGGCGATCGTCCGCGCCGCGGAGTCCCGAGACGACGGGTGGTACTGCCCCGCCCGGACGTCACGCGCCAGCCGCGCCAGCTCGCTCGACGACCGGAACGCCGAGCCGCCGACGACGCGCATGGCCTCGTCCACGACGTGCTGGGCCGTGTCCACGGCCCGGGCCTTCGTACCGACGAGCAGCGGGAACCAGCGGGCTCCGAGGTCGTCGAACTCGTCGACCGACCGCGCCAGCGAGTCGACCTGCAGCGTGATCGCGTCGACCGCACCGCGCAGGTCGGCGATCGCCCGGCGCACGTCCGGGTCCTGCGACCGCGGAGTCCCGTCGGCCGCGGTCCGCCCCGCCACGGCGGCCGCCGCGAGCGTGATCGCCCGCTCCGCGATCCCGGCGTACACCGACGCGATGAGGAGCTCGAACGACGCGAAGATGCCGAACACGAGCGGGTCCTGGTTCGGCCCGACCGGCAGCGACCGGACGATGCGGTCGGCGGGGACGTGCACGCCGTGCAGCTTCGTGGTGCGGCTCTGCGTCGCGCGCATCCCGAGCGTGTCCCAGTCGTCCAGGTGCTCGACGTCGCCGTCCGACCGCAGGACGAACCCGTGCACGAGTCGTGGCTCCGACCCCGAGGTGTCCTTGCCGAAGACGCTCATCACGTCCCACGCCGGCGTGAGGGACGTGAAGACCTTCGTGCCGGTGAACCGGTAGCCGCCGTCGCCGTCCGGCTCCGCCGTCGTCGACGAGTCGAACAGCACGGCGTCGTTGCCGGGTTCGCTCACCCCGAAGGCGAGCAGGTGGTCGTCCGCAGCGTGGTCGATGACGGCCTGGAGGAACGACTCGCCTCGCGCACGGACGGCGCGGGCCGCCTGCACCCACACCTGGTGCATGCCGAGGCCGAGTGCCGTCGCCGGTGCGGCCTGGGCGAGGGCGCGCTGCACCCGCGCGGTGGCGCGGAGGCCGAGGCCCGCCCCGCCCTGATCGACGGGGACGCCGATCCGCAGGTAGCCGGCGGCGCGGAGCTCGTCGAGGTCCTCGGTGCAGAACGCGTTCGCGGCGTCGTAGCCGGGGGCGCGCTCGGCGATGCGGCTGAGCAGCTCGTCAGGCACCGACCAGCCGACGGCGTCCGTGTTGGCCTTCGTCATGCCACGAGACTAGGGTCCGGGACGTGTCAGATCGTCATCCTTGGACCAGGTACGTCGCGATCGGTGACTCGTTCACCGAGGGCATCGGGGACCCCGACCCCACCGTCCCGGGCGGCAACCGCGGCTGGGCGGACCGCGTCGCCGAGGTGCTCGCACACCAGACCGACGACTTCGCCTACGCGAACCTCGCGATCCGCGGGCGGTTGCTGCAGCAGATCATCGACGAGCAGGCCGAGGCCGCCGTCGCCCTGCACCCGGACCTCATCACGGTGTCCGCCGGCGGCAACGACATCATCCGCCCCGGCTCGGACCCGGACGAGCTCGCCGAGCGCGTGGACCGGCTCGTCGCCGACCTGCGCCGCGACCGAGCCACCGTCGTGCTCTTCACCGGCCCGGACGTCGGGATGACCCCGGTGCTCGGCATGGTCCGCGGCAAGACGGCGATCTACAACGAGAACCTCCACGCCATCGCCCTGAAGCACGGCGCCCTGGTGGCGAACATGTGGGCACTCCGGGTGCTCCGGGACCCGCGGATGTGGGCCCCGGACCGCCTACACCACTCCCCGATGGGCCACTCGACGATCGCCGCGGCGGTGCTCGACGCCCTCGGTGTGCCGCACGGGCTTGAACCGTTCAATCCGGACCCGCTCGAGGCGCGGCCGTGGCGCGAGGCCCGCGCCGAGGACCTCGGGTGGGCCCGGGAGTACCTGGTGCCGTGGGTGGTCCGGCGCATCAAGCACACCTCGTCCGGCGACGGGGTGTCGGCGAAGCGACCCGAGCTGCAGATCGTCACGGAGCACCCCTCCGACACCCCGTAGCCAGACGCCCGTCCGAGTCCGCACGCCTCCCCGACCGCGCCCCGCCACGGTCATCGCGCCCCGACTCCCCAGGGCGCGATGACGACACGGGGGCGCGAACCGCGTCGTGCGCGCCGCGAACGGGGTCGTGCGCGCGGTGAGGTCGGCGCAGGTCAGTCCGCCGGGCGACGGAGCGTCATCGGACCGTCGTGCAGCGGCTCGGTCTTCCACTTCGCCCCGACCGTGCCGGCGTCGAGGTCGACGCGCAGGTGCAGCAGGTGCGGGGTCTCCAGGAAGCGGACCGCGACGAGCACGCTGCCCTCCGGCTCGGTGGCCGCACTCGCCGCGAGGGCGCCCTCGACGGCCCACCGTCCTTCGCCGAGCAGCACGGACTCCGACCGGCCGTCGTCGGTGATCGTCAGGCGGATCCCGTCCGCACCACGGGCGAACGTGACGGCATCGAGGATCCCGCGGGGACGCGACCGGAGCTCGACGTCGGCGAGGTGCTCCGGAAGGCGACCGCCCTGTACCGGAGGCAGTCCCAGGGAGGCGAGCCGGGCCTCCAGGACGGATGCCGACGCCGCGTCGGACGCGCGGTCGACGGCGGGCAGCAGGTGCTCCCAGACCGCGTCGAGGACGGCCTGCATGTCGAGGCTCTGGCCGGTCATCGCGAGGACGACGTCCTGCTCCGGCAGGACGACGCAGAACTGGCCGTAGGCGCCGTCGCCGCGGAAGCCGTGGCGGGCCATCCAGAACTGGAAGCCGTAGCCCTGGGACCAGTCGGGGTTGGCCTCGTCCGGGTTGGCGACCTGCGTGCTGGTCGCCTGCTCGACCCAGTCGGCGTCGAGGATCCGCTCGCCGTCCCAGACACCGCCCTGCAGGTACAGCTGGCCGAGCTTGGCGACCGCGTCGGTCGGGGCGTAGCACCCGCTGTAGCCGAGCTCCGCGCCGGTGTCGTCGCGGCGCCAGGCGAGGTCGTCGATGCCGAGCGGGTTGAGCAGGTGCGGGCGGAGCCACGCGACGAGGGACCCGCCGGTCACCCGCCGGACGATCTCGGCGAGGGTGTACGTGCACGGCTGGTTGTAGGCGAAGACCGTGCCGGGTTCCTCGTCCGGCGGGAGCAGCAGGAACCCGCGCACCGTGTTCGTCGGGTCGAGGGCCTGGGCGCGGTCGATCGTCTCCTCGCGGTGGCCGCTCGCCATCGCGAGCAGGTGCCGGACGCGGATGCGGCGGCTGCGTTCGTCGGTGACGTCGGCGTCGAGCTCCGGGAAGTACGACAGCACGGTCGCGTCGAGGTCGATCAGGCCCGCCCGGACGGCGATGCCGACCCCGGCGGCGGTGAAGCTCTTGCTCAGCGAGTAGAGCAGGTGCACGCGGTCCGCGGCGTAGGGCTGCCACCAGCCCTCGGCCGCGACCTGGCCGTGCCGCAGCAGCATGATGCTGTGCGGCTCCACGCCGGGCGTGGACTCGAGGGCGTCGAGCAGGGCGGTCACGCCGCCGGGATCGATGCCGAGGGCGGCAGGGGTGGTCCGGGGGAACGTCGTCATCGTCGTCACCCGACCGACCCTACGGTCGGCGGCCGACGGGCGTCACGCCCCCTGGAACGGGTTCGTCCAGCGCCACCAGACGCCGGGGTCGTCGATCGTGCGTTCGAGCACGAGCGGCACCGTGACCGGGTCGTGGTCGGAGATGCGGAACCGCACCTGCCCGACCCGCTCGCCCTTCGTGCCGAAGGTCACCTGCTCGAGCTTCGCCTTCGCGGTGACGGTGGTCTTGCCCCACACGAGCACCTCGGCAGCCTTCGTCGTGACCGCGTCGGCCTCGTCCTGCCACGGGGTCGAGAAGGTGCCGAAGGTCTGCCCCTGGTGCGTGAGCGTCACCACCTGGAAGTTGTCCGCAACGGACCGCAGCAACCGCTGCACGTCGACGTCGAGGGAGTCGTGGTCGACACCGCCGAGCATCACGCCGACGACGGTGACGTCCCTGCCGCCGCGCTCGTACGTCGCCGCGAACAGCAGACAGGCGCCGGCCTCGTCGAGGGTGCCGGTCTTGATCCCCTCGATGCCGTCGAGCCCGAGGAGCTTGTTCGAGTTCTCGATCTCGCCGACCGTCGGGATCGTGACGTCCTGGGTACCGACGATGTCCTTCACCACCGGGTTCGCCAGCGCGAGCTGCCCGAGCTCGACCAGGTCCGTGGCGGTCGAGGTGTTGTCCGGGTCGAGGCCGGTCGGCTCGTGGATCGTGGTGTCGTCCAGGCCGTGTTCGTCGAGCCAGTCGTTCGCCGCGTGCTCGTAGGCGGCGATCGACCCGAAGGCCCAGATGGCGAGTGCGCCGGCGTAGTTGTTCGCCGACTTCATGAGCATCACCTGGAACGTCTGGTGCTCGGTGAGCTTCAGGCCGGCGGGCATCGGGGCGACCTCGCCGTTCTGCGCGGCGTACTTGGCGTACAGGCCCTCCATCTGCTTCGTGAAGCGGATGGACGGGCCGGACTCCCCCGCGGCCATCGGCTTCTCGTCGAGCACCACGAGCGCCGTGACGACCTTCGTGATGCTCGCGATCGACCGGGGTTTCGTGTCGCCGCTGGTGCGCAGGCTCTCCGGGAAGTCCGTCGCTTCGACCGCCGTCGCGCCGTACCCGGGGAAGCTCAGCGCCGGGACGGTCGTCTTCGGTGCCGAGTACGTGGTGGTGCTGGCGCTCGCCGGGCCGAACGGCACGACGGCCGCGGCGACGAGGTACCCGGCCACCAGGAGCAGGACGGCGACCACCGAGATCGTGACCGGCCTCCGGACGGCGGAGCGGGGGCGGCGGACGACTCGTGACACGGGACCCGAGCGTACCGGTCCGCTCCTAGGCCGAGGCTGCGACGGGCTGGTCGGGCTGGCGTTCCGGAGCGGGAGGCGGGGTCGCTGCGCCGCCGGCGTCGGTCGCGGCGACCGGGTCGGCCGAAGCGGCCGGGTCGGACGAGCCGACCGAACCGGCCGAGCCCGGCGTCGCGGCCCGCGCGAAGGTCAGGCGACGGGACAGGTAGGCGAACACCGGCCCGAGCGCGTTCATCAGCACGACCGACACCCAGGCGGCCCAGGCGTTCCCCGGGTCGAACCCGAAGCCGCCGAAGCAGGTCGCGAAGAACGAGGCGAACCCGAGGAACATGCCGGGGACGAGCCCGAACAGCTTCGTGCGACCGGTGTACATCAGGGCGCAGTTCACGACGAGGATGAGCAGCGCCAGCACGGTGTTCTGCGCAGCCTGCCCCTCGCCGAACAGCGTGCCGAAGCGCTGGTCGAGCAGGACGATGACCAGGCCGAACGCCGAGCCGATCGGCATCGCGGCCCACAGGCGCGTGGCGTTCCGCAGCGTCGGCTTGCTGCCGAGCAGGAACATCCCCGCCCAGCTGATGAAGATCGCCCAGGTCGGCAGGTGCAGGGCGTTGCCCCCGATGAACGCCGTGGCACCGGCCAGGACGGAGGCGACGATCTCGTGCGGGATCCGTTCACGCATGGCTGAGTTCCTTCGATCGGTTCGTGGTGCGGCTGGTGGTGAGGCGGGTGGTCCGGGTGGTCTCGGCGACGACCCGGCCGCGCTTGACGACCAGGGCGCGGTCCGGCCGGTCGAGCAGGACGCCGTCCGGGTCGGTGGTGGAGAGCACCACGAGGTCGGCGGCGGCACCGGGCCGGATGCCGTGGGTGTCCGCGACGCCGACGACCTCCGCCGCCCCCGTGGTCGCCATGGCGAGCACCCGGCGCAGGTCGTCCGGGCCGGACAGGTGCCCGGTCTGCGCCAGGAGCAGCCCGACGTCGAGCAGGTCGGCGTTGCCGAACGGGGTGAAGGCGTTCCGGACGTTGTTCGACGCGTACGCGCTCGTGACCCCGGCGTCCCAGAGTTCGCGGACCGGCACGACCCCGCGCCGCACGTCGTGGTCGTCGGACCGGCCGCCCAGGTGCAGGTCGGTCGCGGGCAGCGGCACGACGGCGACCCCGGCAGCTGCCAGACGGTCGAACAACGCCCGGCGCTCGCCGCGGGGCAGACTCGCGACCGAGGTCACGTGCCCGAGCGCCACCCGCCCCTGCAGCCCGCGGGCGGTCACGCGGTCGGCGATGTGCCCGGCGAGGGCGTACCGCGGGTCGGAGGTGTCGTCGGCGAAGTCGGCGTGCAGGTCGGCCGGCACCCCGAACTCCTCGGCGAGGTCGAGGACGGTCTCGACGTGCTCGTGGCACGCGGACAGGGTGTGCTCGTTGTACGTGCAGCCACCGATGACGTCCGCCCCCGCGGCGAGCGCCTGACGGAGCAGCGCGAGGGTGCCCGGTGCCTTGGCGATGCCCTCCTGGGGGAACGCGACGATCTGCAGGTCGAGGGCGTCCCGGTACTCGTCGCGCAGGTCGAGCAGCACCTCGACGCCGGTGAGCCCGACGATCGGGTCGACGTCGGGGTGTGCGCGGACGAGCGTGGTGCCGTTCGTGATGGCCTGGTCGAGCAGGGTGCGGGCGCGGTCGCGGACGGTGGCGTGGGTGAAGCCGCGCTTGAGCTCCCCCGTGACGGCGATGGCGCCGGCGAGGGTGCCGTCGGGGTTCGGGCGTTCCCGGTCGAGCAGGGCCTTGTCGACGTGCAGGTGTGCCTCGATGAGCCCGGGGATGAGCACACGTCCGGCGCAGTCGACCACGCGAGCGGAACCAGCGGGAGCGGCGGCACCGGGCAGCGCGTCGGCCACGCTGACGATCACGCCGTCGGCGATGGTGACGTCGACGGATCGACCGTCGGTCAGCCGTGCGTTGGTGAGGACCAGGTCCACGTCGAACCCCTCTTCCGGTCGGTGCGGGTGGGACGTGCTCCACCATTCGCCCGCCGTGTTTCGGGTTCCGACGCCGCGTGTGACGGCCGTGTAAAAGATGGTCGTACCAATGAACCAAGCAGACCAACCGGCCCTACGGTCGAGGGCATGCACCGTGGACGGACCCTGAGCGCGGCGACCGCCGCCCACCTCGGCACGCTCGTGCTCGACGACCTGCAGCCCGGCGACAAGCTGCCGCCGGAACGCACCCTCGCCGAGGACCTCGCCGTGTCCCGCACGACCATCCGGGAGGCGCTGCAGGAGCTCGAGCGCCGTCGCCTGGTCTCCCGGACCCCTGGTCGTGGCACCGTGGTGCTGCCGCGGCCGGAGGAAGCGTCCGCCCTGCTCGACCACCACCGCGACGACCTGGACCACCGGGCCGAGCACGTCGCCGAGTTCCGGACCGTCGTGGAGCCGCAGGTCGCCGGACTCGCGGCGTCGCGGGCGGGCGAGGCCGACCTGCTCACCCTGGAACGCATCCTCGCCGCCACCCACGCGGGGCTCAGCCCGGAGGAGTCGCTCGCCCAGGACGTCGCCTTTCACGTGCAGGTCGCCCGTACCTCGGGGAACCCCCTGCTCGTGTCCCTGTGCGAGCTCAGCAGCGGCTGGGTGCAGGACGTCCGTGCCCGCTCGCACAGCACCAGCGAGGGGCGCCGGTCGTCGTTCGAGTGGCACGAGCGGATCCTCGAGCGGATCCGGGAGCACGACGTCGCGGGCGCGACGCGGGCGATGGCCGACCACCTCGCCGACGTGGCCCACCTGGTCGAACGGAGGACGGACCGATGACCACCGCACACCGCACCACCGCACGCGAGACCACCGCCCCCGCGGTGGCGACCCTGCAGCCCGGCGCCGGGCCCGTCCGCGGCGACCACGCCCTGCCCGTCGACCCGGAGACCGTCCTCTGGGGCCGGCTGCCGAGCGACGGTGACACCCCGGCCCTGACGATCGGCCCCGGGGAGTCGGTCACGATCGACACCGTCAGCCACGAGGGGATCCTCCCCGACCAGGGCAGCGACCCCGTGGCGTGGTTCGGCGACCACGGCGTCGCTCCGGAGCACGTCCTCGCCGACGCCGTCGCGATCGTTCGCTCCGGTCACCGCGACCCCTCGGCGGACGGACCGCACGTCGTGTCCGGGCCGATCGCGGTGCGCGGTGCCCGTCCCGGCGACGTGCTGACGATGACGGTCCTCGAGACTCTGCCCCGCGTGCACTACGGCGTCGTGTCGAACCGGCACGGCCGCGGCGCCCTGCACGGTGAGTTCCCGGTCGACGGCACGACGGTGAGCGTCTTCGCCGACGTCGTGGACACCGACCAGGGCCGGCGGGGCCGTATCCCGCTCACCGCCGCCGGCGACCGCTTCGCGCACTTCCCCCTCGCCCCGTTCCTCGGGATCATGGGCGTCGCCACCCCCGGGGAGCGGCTGCACTCCGTCCCGCCCGGTCGCCACGGCGGCAACATCGACGTCAACCTGCTGCAGGCCGGGTCGCAGCTGCACCTGCCGGTGCTCGTCCCCGGCGCGCTCGCCCACGTCGGTGACCCGCACTTCGCCCAGGGTGACGGCGAGGTGGCACTCACCGCGATGGAGGCCTCGCTCCGCGCGACGATCCGCTTCGACCTGACCCCGGCCGCCGAGGCCTCCGCGCGCTTCGGGGACCTGGTCTGGCCCGTCGCCGAGACGCAGGAGTTCCTCGTGCCCACGGGCATGGACCCCGACCTCGACGAGGCCGTCCGGCAGTGCGTCCGGCACGCCGTCGCGATCCTCGGCGCGCGCTGGGGCATGGAACGCCACCTGGCGTACGCCTACCTGTCGGCCGCGACCGACTTCAACATCTCGCAGGTGGTGGACCTGGTCACCGGGGTCCACGCTCGCATCCGCAAGGCCGACTTCGAGGAGCCCGTCCGATGACCACGCCACGCGGTGCGGCCGCGCCCGACGCCGCGCCCGAAGGCCTGCTCGAGGCGCTCGACGCCTACGAGGCCGCCCTGCTGGCGAACGACCTCGACGCCCTCGACGCCGCCTTCGTCGACTCCCCCGGCACGATGCGCGGCGACGACCGCGGCCTGCTCGTCGGGCACGACGCGATCAGCGCGTTCCGCGGGGCACGGGGTGGGGTCGCGACCCGGTCGCTGACGCACGTCGAGGTCCGCCCCCTGACCGAGGACCGCGCCCTCGTCGTGTCGGTGTCCCGGTTCGCCGCGGGTGGGCAGGGCCTTCAGACCCAGCTCTGGCGCCGCGACGGCGACACCCGCTGGCGCATCGAAGCGGCCCACGTCACCGGCCGCCCCAAGGCCGTCGACACCACCGTCTGGCGGGCCGTCGGCGACCCGCTCGTCGCCCCCACCGCCTCCGGACCGCTCGACGGCCTGACCATCGCCGTCAAGGACCTCTACGCCGTCCCCGGCCAGCCCGTCGGCGCGGGCAACCCGACGTACCTGCGCGAGGCCCCCGTCGAGACCGCGCCCGCCGCAGCGGTCGCCGCGCTCCTCGCCGCCGGCGCCTCGATCCGCGGGATCGCGCGCACCGACGAGTTCGCCTACAACCTGACGGGCCGGAACGCGCACCACGGCACGCCGCCGAACAGCGCGGCTCCCACCCGACTGCCTGGAGGCTCGTCCAGCGGATCCGCATCGGCCGTCGGCCTCGGGACGGCCGAGATCGGGATCGGCACGGACACCGCGGGATCGGTCCGGGTCCCCGCCTCGTACCAGGGGCTCTGGGGCCTCCGGACGACCCACGGCACGGTGTCCCGCGAGGGGCTGCTCCCGCTCGCGCCGTCGTTCGACACCGTCGGGTGGCTCACGCGGAGCCACGGTGTGCTGCTCGCCGCCCTCGACGCCACCGTGCCGCCGCCCGCGACGGCAGGGGCACCCGACGCGACCGTGCTCGTCGTCCCCGAGGAACTCGTCGCCCTCGTCGAACCGGCCGTCGCCCGGTCCTTCACCGCCTTCGTCGAGACACTCGAGGAGCCCGTCGCGACCGTCCGGCTGCGCGACCTGGGCATCCCGGACCCCGCCGCACTGCAGGAGCAGATGCGGCTCGTCCAGGCCGCCGAGGCACTCGCCGCCCACGGCCCCTGGATCGACGCGCACCCCGGCGCACTGAGCCCCGTCGTCGGTGACCGGTTCCGGGCGGCACGCGCGAACGACGCCGACGCGACCGCCGACGCCGTCGCACGCCTCGACGAGGTCCGTACGACGATCCGCCGTGCCCTCGCCGGTCGGACCCTGCTGTTCCCGACCGTGCCCGGACCCGCACCGCTGCTCGACGCGGACACCGCTGCGCTCGAGCGCACCCGGACCGCCACGACGGCGATGACCGCGCTCGCGAGCGTCGGCGGCCTGCCCGCGGTGAGTGCACCGGCGCTGACCGTGGACGGCACGCCCGTCGGCGTCTGCCTCGTGGGCGGGCCAGCCACCGACCGTGCCCTGGTGATCCGTGCCGGGCGCATGCTGTCCGACCAGGCCGCCCCGGGCCTCCCGACCGTCTCGGTGGTGCGCTAGGAGGCGAGCCGCCGGGCGTGGGTGACCGCCCAGAGACCGACGGCGCTCGCCGCGGCCACGTTGAGCGAGTCGACGCCGTGCGCCATCGGGATCCGGACCGTCGTGTCGGCCGAGGCGATCGCGGCCGGCGTCAGCCCCTGCCCCTCGGTGCCCATCACGAGCGCGACCTTGTCGGGCAGGTCCGCCACGAAGGCGTCGAGGTCGATCGACTCGTCGGTCAGCGCCATCGCGGCCAGGTGGAAGCCCTGCGCGCGGAGTTCCTCACCAGCCGCCGGCCAGTCGCCGATGCGGGTCCACGGCACCTGCAGGACCGTGCCCATGCTCACCCGGACGCTCCGGCGGTACAGCGGGTCGGCACACCGCGGGCTGACGAGCACCGCGTCGGCGCCGAGGCCGGCGACGCTGCGGAACACCGCGCCGACGTTCGTGTGGTCGACGATGTCCTCGAGCACGACGACGACCTTCGCGTCCCGCACCACGTCGGCGACGCTCGGCAGCTCGGGACGCTGCATCGCGGCGATCGCACCGCGGTGCATCCGGAAGCCGGTGAGCTCCTCGAGCAGGGCGTCCGCGCCGACGAAGACCGGCCCGTCGTGCTCCGCGACCAGGGGCAGGACACTGTCGAGCCACTTCTCCTGCACCAGGATGCTCCGCGGCACGTGCCCGGCGCGGACCGCACGCTCGATGACCGTGTTCGACTCGGCGATGTACAGGCCGCCCTCGGGCTCCGAGACCCGGCGGAGTGCCACGTCGGTCAGACGGGCGAAGTCGTCGAGGCGGGGATCGTCGAGGGAGTCGATGCGGACGGGGTGCACGGGGCTCGTTTCGGTGTGGTGCGGAGGCGGCGGGTGGGTCAGGCGGGCCGGGGCCGGCGGGCCTGGGCCGGCGCGGGTCCGGCGGCCCGGGGCCGGCGCGGGTCCGGGCTGCCGACGGGCTGCTCCGGGCTGTCGCCGGGCGGGTCCGCCGAGGATGCGCTCCGCCTGGGAAGCGACCGGGACGGTCGGGTGTTGAGGGTACCGTGAACAGGGTGCTGGATGATGCTGCGTCGACGACCGGACCGACCACCGGGGCGGCCGCCGGATCGGTGACCGCGGACGACCTGGACCGCGTCGTCGAGGTGCTCGCGGGCAAGCGGATCGCCGTGCTCTCCGGTGCCGGCCTGAGCACCGACTCCGGCATCCCCGACTACCGCGGTGCCGGACGGGTGGTGCGCAAGCCCATGACGTTCCAGGAGTTCCTGGCCGACCCCGCGAAGCGCCAGCGCTACTGGGCCGGATCGCACCTGGGCTGGCGGAGCTTCGCGGCCGCCGTGCCGAACGACGGACACCGGGCGCTCGCCGCACTCGAGGACGCCGGGATCGTCGCCGGGGTCATCACGCAGAACGTCGACGGCCTGCACCTGCGCGCCGGCTCCCGCCGCGTCGTCGAGATCCACGGCTCGATGGACCGCGCCGTGTGCCTGCGGTGCGGCCAGGTGTTCTCCCGCTCCGACCTCGCCGCCACGATCGACCGCGAGAACCCCTGGATCGACGAACCGGGGTCCGTGCAGCTGCAGCCGGACGGTGACGTCGAGATCACCGACGTCGAACGGTTCGTCGTGCCCGCGTGCACCGTGTGCGGCGGCGACCTGAAGCCCGACGTCGTCTTCTTCGGCGAGTTCGTGCCGGCCGAGAAGTTCCGCGAGGCCGTGTCGATCGTCGCCGACGCCGACGCACTCCTCGTCGTCGGTTCGTCCCTCACCGTGAACTCGGGCGTGCGGCTGGTCGACCACGCTGCGCGCCGCAAGAACCCGGTGGTCATCGTGAACCGCGGCGAGACCCGCAGTGACCGTCGTGCGGCCGTGAAGCTCGACGCCGGCACCACCGAGACGCTCGTGCACCTGGCGGAGCGGCTCAGCGCGGCGGCGGCGACCGACTAGCGGGTCGCGGCGGGCTGGACCCGCGCGGGCGCTGCCTGGACCCGCGCGGGCGCTGCCGCCGGACGGACTTGCCGGGCGCGTCTGCGAAGATCGACGGGTGACGACCCTCCTGTACCTCGTCCGGCACGGCGAGACCGACTGGAACGCGCAGCGCCGCATCCAGGGCTCGACCGACATCCCGCTCAACGACACCGGACGACGGCAGGCCGCCGAGGCCGCCGAGCTCCTGACCCGCCGGCCGTTCGACGCGGTGGTCGCCTCCCCGTTGTCCCGTGCGGCCGAGACGGGCGCGATCATCGCCGACCGCCTGGGCCTCGACGCACCGACGACGTACCCGGGCCTGGCCGAGCGCTCGTACGGCGAAGCCGAGGGGCTGACCGACGACGAGGTGTCGGCACGGTACCCACACGACGACATCCCCGGTCGGGAGTCCCGCTCCGCGCTGCTCGCCCGCGTCACCGAGACGCTCGGCGAGATCGCGGTCCGGTTCGACGCCGGCGTCGTCGTGGTCGCGACCCACGGCGCGGTGATCCGCAGTGTCGTGAACGCCGCAGCCCCCGGCACCGCCGACCGCCGCAACACCCCGATCCGCAACGGGTCCATCCACTCGTTCCGGTGGGACCCCGAGCGCTTCCACGCCGAACTCGTCCGGTTCGACGACCCGATCGACGACGTGTCCGACGCCACCGGAGGGTCCGCGTTCGAGTACCAGAACCCCTTGGAGCGCCGGGGCTGACCGGGGACTAGGCTCCGACGCACCCGCACACCGGGGTGAGGGGAGCCACATGTCCGACGACGGAACCAGCCGACACGGCCAGCATGCCCTCGACCAGCAGGACGACGACCTCGACCGGGTGTTCGGTCCCGAGACGGCGAGCGTCCCCACCCGCACCCGGGCCCGCACCTGGTTCATCATCGGCGGCAGCACCCTCGCGGTGGTCGCGGTCATCGCCGTGGTGCTCGGCTCGATCATCGGGAGCGTCCAGAACGGCATCGGCGGGGTCTTCCCACGGCCGGACGTGGCGCTCGACCGGTTCGACACGCGCGTGCGCGCGCTGCCCGGCGTCACCGACGTGCGGCACCACGCCCCGTCGAAGACGGCGTTCGCGAGCTACGACGCCATCGCCTCGGTCCGGGCGGACCCGGCGCTCGACCTCGCTGCCCGGCGTGACCTGGTCGCCGCCATCAGCCGCGCAGCCGACGAGTCCGGTGGCAACGGTGTCCGCGTCGTCGTGGTCGCCGACCTCGGCAACCTGGAGATCGGCGTCACCGGTGCCGGTGGGGTCGCGGCGAAGCGCCTGGCACTGGCGGACACGCTCGACCACATCGGCGGTGTGACGGAGGTCCGTTGCTCGTGGGAGCGCGGCGGGGATCCGTCCGACGCCGCACGCGACCAGTCGATCGTCGTGCGGACCCCGGGTCGGGGTGCAGCGGTGCCGCCGATCGTGTCACGGGTGACCGAGGAGACGCAGAAGGTGTTCCCCGGGGCGGACGTGCAGGTCATCGCGCCGGAGTGACGGTGTGGTGGTCGCGCGCTCGTCACGCGTCCGACGTGGGACGACACGGTCGACGTCGTACGACATCGACATCGTCGTTCCGCATCGCCGCGAACCGCAAGCGCCGGCGCCCGAGCCCGCACCCGCCCTTCAGCCCCGCCGGTCCCCCACGGCCCGCTCGACGGCCCGGACGACCTGCTCCGCCGAGTCCTGCCACCGGAACCGACCGGCACGCTGAATCGACTGCCGCGAGGCCTCGTCCCACCGTTCCTCGACCCGCCGGACGGCCGCGGCAAGGGCGGACGGCGACGCCGGGTCGAAGTACTCCGCAGCCGAGCCACCGATCTCCCGGAAGATCGGGATGTCGCTGACGACGACCGGGGTCCCGACGCCCATCGCTTCGACGAGCGGGATGCCGAACCCCTCGTCGTACGACGCGGTCGCCAGCGCAGTGGCCGAACGGAGCACGGACAGGTACTCCTCGTCGGTGGCGCCGTCGTGGAACACGATCGTCCCCGTGGGAGCCAGCGCCTCGAGCCGTGCACGATCGGCGTCGGACACCCGTGACATGCAGTGCAGCGTCCAGTCCGCCCCCAGGAGCGGCAGCGCCGTCGCCAGGGTCTCGACGTTCTTGTACGGCATGAACGAGCCCATGTAGACGAGCGAGCGTCCACGTGGCGCTCCGGCCACCCGCGGGGTCGCCGGGTCGGCCGCGTTGTAGGCGACCGTCACGGGTCGCTTCGTCAGCCGGTGCTCGGCGATCAGCCCGGCGGTCGTCTCGGACACCGTCACGACCCCGTCGGCGCCGTTCAGCAGGAACCGCTGCGGCGCCCAGGACAGGTGGAACGCCCGCCAGCCGAGCCGCAGCGGCCACGAGAACTCCCGCGGGGGCGTGCGGTTGCGGTAGTAGATCAGGTCGTGCAGCGTCAGGACGAGCGCGTACCGGCGCCCCCGTGACCCCATCGTCTGCATGGGCGAGAAGACCGCGTCGAGCCCGAGCCGGTTGACGCGCCGGGCGACGAGCGGCTCCCCCGCGTCCGTCGGCGCGGGCAGCAGCTCCCACGGCAGGTCCCTCGGCAGCGACTCGAGCTGGCGCTCGTCGCTGACGAGCAGCACGTAGTCGTGCCGGTCCGGCAGGTGCGCGACGACCCCGGCGGTGAACCGGCTGATGCCGTCGTGCCGACCGATCCGCACGTACCGGCAGTCGATGCCGATGCGCAGGCGCGTCACGACGCGTCCGCCGTCCGGGAGGACCGCCCCGCCCCCGACGGTCGGCTGTCCGTCGCGGCCGCGCCGCGTCCAGTGCGTCCATGGCGTCCCGCACGCCCGGTCGTGTCCGCCATCCGGCGGAGCACGGCCGCCGCGGCCGGAGCCGGCGTCTCGTAGTGCACCAGGTGGCCGACCCCCGGGATCACGACGAGCTCGGCGTCACGCAGCCGCTCGGCGAGTGCGCGCTGTTCGGGGACGGCGGTGATGTCGTCGTGCTCGGCCGCGACGAGCAGCACGGGCACGTGGATGCGGTCGGCGTACTCGGAGACGTCGTGGGTGACCGAGGTGCGGAACGCCTCGAGCACACTCGTGCGGTTCGCGAAGGCCGAGAAGTACCGGTCGTGCTGGTCGTGCACCCATCGGCGGACGGCGGGGTCGTGCGACTTCAGCATCGCGATGCTCATCGCCCGGACGATCGCACCGTTCCGCAGGATCCCGAGCCCGATCGGCTTCGGCAGCACCGCGCCGGCGCGGTAGTACCCGATCGCGATCGCGGTCCCGACGGCACGCGGTCCCTGCAGTGCCGGGGCCGCGATGGGGTTGACGAGGACGAGCAGCCGGGTGTCGAGCCCGGCGGCGACGGTGGCCGACACCACGATCGACCCGAACGAGTGCCCGAGCACGACCGTGTCGCGGCCGAGCCCGAGCGCGGCGTGGAACCCCGTCAGCCAGGCCACGTAGGCGTCGATGTCCGACACCGGCAGCGGGTCGGACACGCCGAAGCCGGGCAGGTCCGGCACGATCACACGGACACCTTCGAGGTGCGCGGCGATGGTCTCGAGCCCGTGGTGGTCCCCGCGGAACCCGTGCACGGCGAGCACGGTGCGATCCGAGTCCTCGGGCCCGTAGACCCAGTAGTGCGTGGTCCGGCCGTCGACCTGGACGGCCCGGTGCACGACCGGGGTGGCGGCCATCAACGACTGGTACGGGGAGAGCACGGGCGGTTGCATCCGCGCCAGTCTAGGGAGCGAACCGCACGAAACCCCGGACACCCGCAGCATCTCGCGCCTATCGTGTCCGGGGCGGGCCGTCGACCGGTCCGTCGATGACGACGAGGAGCACGGTGACCTTCACAGCCCCGATCCAGCTGCCCGGCCTGACGCTCGACCCGCAGTGGTACAAGCGCTCGGTCTTCTACGAGTGCATGATCCGGTCGTTCGTCGACTCCAACGGAGACGGCATCGGCGACATCCAGGGCGTGATCGGCAAGCTCGACTACCTGCAGTGGCTCGGCGTGGACGCCCTGTGGCTGCCGCCGTTCTTCCAGTCGCCGATGCGCGACGGCGGGTACGACATCGCCGACTACCGGGCGATCCTGCCGGAGTTCGGCACGCTCGACGACTTCCGCGAGCTCGTCACGAAGTCGCACGAGCGGAACATGCGCATCGTGATCGACATGGTGATCAACCACACCAGCGACCAGCACGAGTGGTTCCAGCAGTCCCGCGAGGACCCGGACGGCCCCTACGGCGACTTCTACGTCTGGCGGGACACCGACGAGGACTACTCGAACATCCGCATCATCTTCGTCGACACCGAGGAGTCCAACTGGACCTTCGACCCGGTCCGACGCCAGTTCTTCTTCCACCGCTTCTTCTCGCACCAGCCCGACCTGAACTTCGAGAACCCCGCGGTCATCGAGGCGATCTACGACGTCGTCCGGCACTGGCTCGACATGGGCGTCGACGGGCTCCGGCTCGACGCGATCCCGTACCTGTTCGAATCAGAGGAGGGCAACGGCGAGGGCGAGCCGGAGACCCACGAGTTCATCAAGAAGCTCCGCGCGATGGTCGACGACGAGTACCCCGGGCGGGTGCTCCTGGCCGAGGCCAACCAGTGGCCGCGCGAGACGGCGGCGTTCTTCGGCACCGACGAGGAGCCCGAGTGCCACATGGCGTTCGACTTCCCGGTGATGCCGCGCATCTTCTACTCGCTCCGTGCCCAGCACGCCGCCGAGCTCAAGGCGATCCTCTCCGAGACCCTCGACGTGCCGGCCAGCGCGGCGTGGGGCGTCTTCCTCCGCAACCACGACGAGCTCACGCTCGAGATGGTGAGCGAGGAGTACCGGCAGGCGATGTACGGCTGGTACGGCTACGACCCGCGGATGCGCTCCAACATCGGTATCCGCCGACGTCTCGCTCCCCTGCTCGACAACTCGCGCGCCGAGCTCGAGCTCATCCACGCGCTGCTGTTCTCGCTGCCCGGTTCGCCGTTCCTGTACTACGGCGACGAGATCGGGATGGGCGACAACATCTGGCTGCCGGACCGCGACTCGTCGCGAACGCCGATGCAGTGGACGCCGGACCGCAACGCCGGCTTCTCCACCGCCGACCCGGGCAAGCTCTACCTGCCCGTCGTGCAGTCCCTCGTCTACAACTACGCACAGGTCAACGTCGAGGCGCAGCTCGCCCAGTCGCGCTCGCTGCTGCACTGGGTCCGGAACGTCATCCACACCCGCAAGGCCCACCCGGTGTTCGGTCTCGGCTCCCTGAACGTGCAGGAGACCTCGAACGACTCGGTGCTCGCCTTCGTCCGCTCGTGGGAGGGCTCCGGCCAGCAGTTCGGCCCCTCCGCCGAGGACGTCCTGTGCGTGTTCTCGTTCGCGACGAACCCGACCTCGGTCACGATCTCCGCTCCGGAGTTCGCGGGGCGCCCGCTCTACGACCTGTTCGGCGGCAGCTCGTTCCCGTCGTTCGACGAGGACGGCACCGTCACGCTCACCATGGGCACGCAGTCGTTCTACTGGCTGCACGTCGGCGCGCCGACCCGGTAGTCGGGGGTGTCGGTGCGTCCCGTTAGCCTGACCGCGTGACGTTCCCCACAGCACAGCTCGACGCGCCCGCTCCGTCCCAGGACCTCACGGGTCGGCCCTGGTGGCACGCGCTGGGCGTCTTCGACCTCGAGACCACCGGGGTCGACGTCGAGACGGCCCGCATCGTCACCGCCCACGTCGGGCTCATCGACATGACCGGGGCCTCCATCGTCGAGGGTGCCTGGATCGCGGACCCCGGCGTGCCGATCCCGGAGGGCGCCGCGGCCGTGCACGGCTACACCACCGAGCGCGCCCAGGCCGAGGGGCGTCCCGCGGCCGAGGTCGTCGCCGAGATCATCGCCGCGATCGAGGCCGTGTTCGCCCGGGGCATCCCCCTGGTGATCTACAACGCCCCGTACGACCTCACCGTCCTCGACCGCGAGGCGAAGCGGCACGGGTTCGCCTCGCCCGTCATCGGCAACGTCGTCGACCCGCTGGTGATCGACAAGGCGCTCGACACCTTCCGCAAGGGCAAGCGCACGCTCGAGGCCGCGTCCGAGCTCTACGGCGTCACCCTCGACGACGCGCACGACGCCGGAGCCGACGCGATCGCTGCCGGGCGTGTCGCCCAGGCCATCGCGGGCAAGTACCCGGACGAGCTCGGCATCTCCGCCGAGGAACTCCACCGCAAGCAGGTCGGCTGGTGCGCCGAGCAGGCCACCTCGTTCCAGGACTACATGCGCAAGAAGCGCGACCCGACGTTCACCGCCGACGGCCGTTGGCCCCACCGCAACGGCGCCTGATCCCGCGCTGCCCCCCTCGTAAAGCACCGGTGTTCGCGCACCGAACACCCGCAGACCGCGGTGTGACGCGCGAACACCGGTGTCCCGCGTCCCTGGGTCAGCGGCAGCCGTGGACACCGCACAACGCGAACGGGCGGCCCTCCCGGAGGAGGACCGCCCGTGGGCGTTGCGTGGGGGCTGCTTACTTGCTGAAGCCCTTGAAGCGCTGGTTGAACTTCTCGACGCGACCGGCCGAGTCGAGGATGCGCTGCTTGCCCGTGTAGAACGGGTGCGAAGCGGACGAGATCTCGACGTCGATGACCGGGTAGGTCGCACCGTCGAGCTCGATGGTCTTGTCGCTGTTCGCGGTCGAACGCGTCAGGAACGTCTCACCGGAGGCCAGGTCGCGGAAGACGATGGCGCGGTACTCGGGGTGGGTGTCGGTCTTCATGGAGATTCCTCGATAGCGGTGATGGGATTGCGCGAACTGCGCGGGAAGTCGTCGGCTTGCGCCAGCCGTCCACGATACCAGAGAGACGGCGGGATCGCAGCGCTACGCGGCGCGTGCCGTGTAGCGACCGGCGTCCTTGGTGACCGAGAGGTCGATGCCGAACGCCTCGGTCAGGGTCTGGTCCGTCAGGACCTCGTCGATGGGGCCTGCGGCCTGCACGTGGCCGTCGGCGAGGACGAGCGCGTGGGTGAACCCGGCCGGGATCTCCTCGACGTGGTGGGTCACGATGACGATGGCCGGCGAGTCCGCGCTCTGGGCGTAGCCGCCGAGAGTGCGGACGAGGCTCTCACGGGCACCGAGGTCGAGCGACGCGGCCGGTTCGTCGAGGAACAGGATCTCCGGGTCGGTCATCACGGCACGGGCGATCTGCACGCGCTTCTGCTCGCCGTCGCTCAGGTCGCCGAACGTGCGGTCGGTGAAGGAGCCCAGGCCCCACTCCTCGAGCACGCGCTGCGCACGGCGGACGTCGAGCTCCTCGTACTCCTCGTTCCAGCGGCCCGTCACCGAGTACGCCGCGGTGAGCACGACGTCGATGACCTTCTCGGTCACCGGGATGCGACGGGCCAGCGCGGTCGACGCGAAACCGATGCGCGGGCGGAGCTCGAACAGGTCGGCACCGCCGAGTTCGGTCCCGAGCACCTCGACGTCACCCGAGGTCGGGAACGTCTGGGCGCCGGCGACCTGCAGCAGCGTCGTCTTGCCGGCGCCGTTCGCGCCGAGCACGACCCAGCGTTCGTCGTCCTGCACCTCCCACGAGATCGCGTCGAGGATGGTGGCCCCGTTGCGGACCACGGAGACGTCTGACAAGCGCACGACCGAGGGCATGCGACCAGCCTACGGGTTCTGGCCGAGCACCCGGTCGTAGACCTGCCGTGTCCTGGTGGCGATCGCGTCCCAGGTGAACTCGGTCTCGACACGGAGCCGTCCGGCGCGTCCCATGAGCTTCGCCAGCCCCTCGTCGGCGAGCACCTCGGTGAGGGTCGCGGCGAGGTCGGCCACGAAGCGGTCGGGGTCGGTCGGGGTGCCGGTGCCGTCCTGCACCTGGTCGATCGGGACGATGCGGCCGGTGAGCCCGTCGGCGACGACCTCGGGGATGCCCCCGGTGCCGGTGCCGACGACCGGGATGCCGCACGCCATGGCCTCGAGGTTCACGATGCCGAGCGGCTCGTATACCGACGGGCAGACGAACACGGTGCCCGAGGACAGCACGTTCACGATCTCCTCGTGCGCGAGCATCCGGTCGATCCAGACGACGCCTTCACGTTCCGCGCGGAGGCCCTCGACGAGCTCGGTGACCTCGGCCAGGATCTCGGGGGTGTCCGGCGCGCCGGCGCACAGCACGATCTGCACGTCCGACGGCAGCGACGCCACGGCACGGAGCAGGTACGGCAGGCCCTTCTGGCGGGTGATGCGTCCGACGAACACGACGCTCGGGCGCGTCGGGTCGATGCCGAGGGCGCGCACGGCGTCCTCGTCGACGGTCGGCTTCCACGCGTCGATGTCGATGCCGTTGTAGACGACGTGGACCTTCGCGGGGTCGATCGACGGGTACGAGCGCAGGATGTCCGCACGCATGGCCTTCGAGACCGCGATGACGCCGTCGGCGTGTTCGAACGCCTCGCGCTCCATCCAGCTGGACAGGCGGTAGCCGCCGCCGAGCTGCTCGGCCTTCCACGGGCGGAGCGGCTCGAGGCTGTGGGCGGTCACGATGTGGGGGATGCCGTAGGTCAGCTGCGCGATCCGGCCCGCGGAGTTCGCGTACCAGGTGTGCGAGTGCACGAGGTCGGCACCCTCGACGTCGGCCGCGATGGCCACGTCGGTCCCGAGGGCCTGCAGCGCGCCGTTCGCCTGGCCGAGGCCGTCCGGGGTCCGGTAGCCCCACACGTCGGGTTCGTCACGGAAGGCCCCGAAGGCCCGAACACGGACTTCCGTGTCCGTCCCCGACCGCAACGCGGCGGTGAGTTCGGACACGTGGACACCCGCTCCGCCGTAGACCTCCGGCGGATACTCCCTGGTCAGCAGATCGACTCGCACTGGTTCAACGTAACCGGTTCCCAGTGCTGACGCCTACTGTGAGCGGCATGGCACCAAAGAAGGTCTTCGGCATCGTGCTCGCCGGCGGCGAGGGCAAACGACTCATGCCGCTCACGGCCGATCGCGCGAAGCCCGCCGTCCCGTTCGGCGGCAACTTCCGTCTCATCGACTTCGCACTGTCGAACCTGGTCAACTCCGGTCTGCAGAAGATCGTCGTCCTGACCCAGTACAAGTCGCACAGTCTCGACCGGCACGTCGCGGAGACATGGCGCATGGAGGGGCTGCTCGGCTCCTACGTCGCGTCCGTCCCCGCGCAGCAGCGGCTCGGCAAGCGCTGGTTCGCCGGCTCGGCCGACGCGATCCTGCAGTCGCTCAACCTGCTGCGCGACGAACGCCCCGACATCGTGGTCGTCGTCGGTGCGGACCACGTGTACCGGATGGACTTCCACCAGATGGTCGAGGCGCACATCGCCTCCGGCCGCAGTGCCACGGTGGCGGCGATCCGTCAGCCGATCGGGCTCGCCGACCAGTTCGGCGTGATCCAGGTGGCCGACGACGACCCGACGAAGATCGAGGCGTTCCTCGAGAAGCCGAAGGACGCCGTCGGCCTGGCCGACTCCCCCGGCGAGATCCTGGCCTCGATGGGCAACTACGTGTTCAACGCGGACGCGCTCGTCGACGCGGTCCTGCGCGACGGCCAGCTCGAGACGTCCGCGCACGACATGGGCGGCGACATCGTCCCCGACTTCGTCAACCGCGGCGACGCCGGCGTGTACGACCTGCAGCGCAACGAGGTCCCCGGTTCCACCGACCGCGACAAGTACTACTGGCGCGACGTGGGCACGATCGACTCGTTCTTCGACGCCCACATGGACCTCATCGCCCCGGTCCCGGTCTTCAACCTGTACAACCAGGACTGGCCGATCTTCAACCAGCAGACGAACCTGCCGCCGGCGAAGTTCGTCCGCGACGCGAACGGCAACACCGGGTCCACGGTGGACTCGCTCGTGTCGCTCGGCTGCCTGGTGTCGGGTGCGCAGGTCGAGCGCAGCATGATCGGGCCCTGGTGCTCGATCGACTCCGGCGCGAAGGTCCTCGACTCGATCGTGTTCGAGCGCGCCACCATCGGCGCCGGCGCGGTCGTCAACCGCGCCATCCTCGACAAGGACGTCGTCATCGCACCGGGCGCGCAGGTCGGCGTCGACCGCGAGGCCGACGAGGCACGCGGCTTCACCGTCACCGAGTCGGGCATCACCGTGGTCGGCAAGGGCGTCCGCGTCGACGCGTAGACACGACGAACAGGCAAGCACCCGGGGCGCAGCCCCGGACGGACGGCCTGGAGGCACGGCTCGCGTCACGGACGCGGCCGTGCCTTTCGTCAGTCGGTACCGTTGGTGCGTGCCCCGCTTCCTCGTCGTCCTCGATGCCGATTCCACGCTCCTCGAGGACGAGGTGATCGAACTGCTCGCCGACAGCGCCGGGACCCGGCCACAGGTGGCGGCGATCACGGAGCGCGCCATGCGCGGGGAACTCGACTTCGCCGAGAGCCTCCGGGAGCGTGTCGCGACCCTTGCGGGCCTCCAGGCAGACGTCTTCGTCCGCGCCCAGCAGGCGGTCCGTGTGACGCGGGGCGCCGACCAGCTCGTCCGTGGGGTGCACGCCGCAGGCGGCACCGTCGGCGTGGTGTCGGGCGGGTTCCACGAGGTGCTCGACCCGTTCGCCGAGCAGCTCGGCCTCGACCACTGCCGGGCGAACCACCTCGAGGTCACCGACGGCGTGCTCACCGGCCGCGTGCTCGGCGACGTGGTCGACGCGCACGCCAAGGCCGTCGCGCTCCGCGAGTGGGCGGACGCCGACGGGGTCGACCCGGCACGGACCATCGCCATCGGCGACGGCGCGAACGACCTCGAGATGATGCGCGTCGCCGCGCTGTCGGTGGCGTTCGACGCGAAGCCGCGCGTGCGGGAGGAGGCGGACGTCGCGGTCGTCGACCGTGACCTGTCCGCCGTGCTCGCGACGCTCGGTCTGCGCGGCTGATCAGTCCGAGTGCTAGTGGCCCATCCCGAGGCCGCCGTCGACCGGGATGATCGCACCGGAGACGTACCCGGCGCCGTCGCTCGCCAGGAACAGCGTGGCGTCGGCGACGTCGTCGACCGTGCCGTAGCGGGCGGCCGGGATCGCCTTCTTGAACTCGGCCTGCAGCTCCTCGGAGAGCGCGGCGGTCATGTCCGTCTGGATGAAGCCGGGCGCCACGACGTTGGCGGTGATGCCGCGCGAACCGAGCTCACGCGTGATCGACCGGGCCATGCCGACCAGGGCGGCCTTCGAGGACGCGTAGTTGACCTGGCCGATCTGGCCGTAGGCGCCCACGACGCTCGACATCAGCACGATGCGGCCGAACTTGGCCTTCATCATGCCCTTCGTGGCGCGCTTGACGACGCGGAAGGTGCCCGTGAGGTTCGTGTCGACCACGCTGGTGAAGTCGTCCTCGGACATGCGGAGGAGCAGCTGGTCGTTCGTGATGCCGGCGTTCGCGACGAGGACCTCGATCGGACCGAGCTCGGCCTCGACCTGCGTGAACGCGGCGTCGACGGAGGCCGTGTCGGTGATGTCGGCCTGCACCGTCAGCGCGCCCTCGGGACCACCCTGACCGCTGCGCGACGTCACGGCGACCCCGTGGCCGGCTGCGACGAACCGCTCGGCCAGCGCGTGGCCGATGCCGCGGTTGCCGCCGGTGATGAGGACGGTACGGGGGGTGCTCATGGTCGCTCCGTTCGGTGGGATCTGCTCGGCACGCGGTGCCGGGGACCCGGCGGACACGCCCGGACGAGCGTACCGGAGCGGACCACCCCGCCGGTTCGCGCGCGGCGCACCCACGATCGGTCCGGCGGGATTAGGCTTGACCACGGGTAGACGGAGACCATCTGTATGAAGAGCACGCACACGAGCATCACGTCGCTGCCGGACACACCGGAGCAGGACCGGGCGCACCGCCTGTCCCGCTACGTCTGGCAGATGGCCATCCGAGTGGTCCTCTTCATCTCCGCCGTGCTCGTGTACTCGATCTGGCACTCATGGCTCGCGGTCATCCCGATCGTCCTCGCCGCGGTGATCCCCTGGGTCGCCGTCGTCATCGCGAACGCCGGCAGCCGGACCGAGAGCGACATGATCTCCCCCGCCGGGTCCATCGAGCTCTACGACGCCGTCGACCCGCGCCTCCGCGAACAGCAGGAGGACGCCCGGGCCCAGGCCTACCGCGACGAGCAGGACCGCCTCCGTCAGCAGGCGCAGCACGCGCAGGACGAGTGGCAGCGCAACGGCGACCGATCGAAGATGTGGGGACCCCGCTGATGGGTGCGACGTTCGACCTGCAGACCGAGCCCGGATCCACCCCGGTGTGCTCGCGTGCCGGCTGCGTGTCGACGGCCGGGTGGCGTGTG
This sequence comes from Curtobacterium sp. MCLR17_044, assembly GCF_003234435.1. Classification (NCBI taxonomy): domain Bacteria; kingdom Bacillati; phylum Actinomycetota; class Actinomycetes; order Micrococcales; family Microbacteriaceae; genus Curtobacterium; species Curtobacterium sp. MCLR17_044. Next base: position 44,480 of record NZ_QKTC01000005.1, read on the forward strand.
AACTGGCGCAATCCCCGGATCCACGCGATCGACCGCGTGAAGATCTGGGCCGCGTGCGAAGAACACCGCGACTTCCTGGCCGACTACCTGCGGTCCCGCTCCTTCCCGGTGCGCGTCACCGGCATGCACGAGGACGTCGACCACCTCGACGACGAGCGCGAGACGACCGCGGCGCCGAAGAACGACGTCGGGGTGCGCTCCACCGGCACCTCGCGATGACCGACGGCTTCGACCCGCAGTCCCGGTACGGCCGCAAGCACGCCGCCAAGCTGCAGCGCGCCGCGGCGGAGTCCCGCTCGACCGACGACACCAGGTCGGCCTCGTCCGGTCGGGACCCCGACGAACCGTTCGTGGGCTGGCGCTTCGTCCGGAGCCGCCGCTGGCTCGGCTACTTCGCGATCGCGGTCGCCTTCGCCATCGTGTGCGCACTGTTCGGCATGTGGCAGTGGGACCGCCGCAACGAGGCCGTCCGGCAGAACGAGCAGGTCGCGCAGAACTACGACCACACCCCCGTCCCCCTCGACCGGGCGCTGCCGAAGGCCTCGAGCTGGCAGGACGAGCAGGAGTGGCTCCGGGTCACCGTGACCGGCCGCTACGACGTCGACTCACAACTGCTCGTGCGCAACCGCGTGCACAACGGGCAGCCGGGGTTCGAGGTCCTGACGCCCCTGGTCACGTCCGAGGGCCGCGCGTTCATCGTCGACCGCGGGTGGGTGCCGACCGGCAACGCCCAGGATGCCCCCGACCACGTGCCCGCTCCCCCGTCGGGCGAGGTCACCGCGATCGTCCGCCTGCAGGAGAGCGAACCGCGCATCCCCGGCCGATCCGACCCGAAGGACACCGACCAGGTGCAGTCGGTGACCCTGGCCGACGTGGCGGACAAGGTCGAGGACCCGATCTGGACCGGCGCGTACGGGCAGCTCGCCTCCGAGTCCCCCGCACCGACCGAGGCACGCCCGCTCGGCTGGGAGCGTCCGAACGCCGACACCGGGCTGCACCTGAGCTACTTCATCCAGTGGTTCCTGTTCGCCGCCGGGGGCTTCGGGTTCCTGGCGTACGTGATGGTGCAGGAGTACCGGAACCTCAACCAGGACGACCCCGAGGAGCGCGAGCGCGCCCTCGAGCGCGAACGCCGCAAGAACGCGAAGCCGAAGACGGACGCCGAGATCGAGGACGAGCTCATCGCGTCACGTCGCTGACGCGCGGCTGAGGCGCGGCCGTGTGTGCGCGTCGGCGCACCGTGCGCACCTCGCAACCCCGTGCGCGCTTCCGCGCACCGTGCAGCGCCACACGCGCGCACCCAGCACGGAACGCCGCACCGGATGGCGGAACGGGCACCGTGCGGACGGGAGGCGCGACGCACGACCGGCACCGCGCCTCCAGACCGCACCGTGCGGACCTCGCAACCCCGTGCGCGCTTCCGCGCACCGTGCAGCGCCATAAGCGGGCACCCAGCACGCAACCCCGCACCGGATGGCGAAACGGGCACCGTGCGGACGGGACCGCACCGTGCGTACCTCGCAACCCCGTGCGCGCTTCCGCGCACCGTGCAGCGCCACGAGCGCGCACCCAGCACGCAACCCCGCACCGGATGGCGAAACGGGCACCGTGCGGACGGGAGGCGCGACGCACGACCGCACCGCGCCTCCAGGCCGCACCGTGCGCACCTCGCAACCCCGTGCGCGCTTCCACGCACCGTGCAGCGCCACAAGCGCGCACCCAGCACGCAACGCCGCACCGGACCGCGAACGCGGCACCGTGCGGACGGGCATCGCCCGACCACGCCCGCGGCAGCTAGGCGAGCTCGATGAGCTCCGCGTAGTCCTTGTTCCAGTGGTCCTCGGTGCCGTCCGGCAGCAGCAGGACGCGCTCGGGGTTGAGCGCCTCGACCGCGCCGGCGTCGTGGGACACCAGGACGACCGCACCCTCGAAGCCGGCCAGGGCATTGAGGATCTCCTCGCGCGAAGCCGGGTCCAGGTTGTTCGTCGGCTCGTCGAGCAGCAGGACGTTCGCGCCGGAGACCACGATCATCGCGAGCGACAGACGGGTCTTCTCGCCGCCGGACAGGACGCCGGCCTTCTTGTAGCCGTCGTCGCCCGTGAACAGGAACGAGCCGAGCACCCGCCGGGCCTCGGTCTCGTTGAGGTCCGTCGACGCCGACACCATGTTCTCGATCACGGTGCGGTTGATGTCGATGTTCTCGTGCTCCTGCGCGTAGTAGCCGATGCGCAGACCGTGACCGGGCTGGATCTCGCCGGTGTCGGGCTGGTCCGCTCCCGCCAGGATGCGCAGCAGCGTCGTCTTGCCCGCACCGTTGAAGCCGAGGATGACCACGCGCGAACCGCGGTCGATCGCCAGGTCGACACCCGCGAAGATCTCGAGCGACCCGTAGGACTTCGACAGCCCCTCGGCCATCAGCGGAGTGCGGCCGCACGGGGCCGGGGTGGGGAAGCGGATCTTCGCGACCCGGTCGGCGACGCGCTCGTCCTCGAGGCCGGCGAGGAGCTTGTCGGCACGCGCGACCATCTGGTGGGCTGCTGCGGCCTTGGACGCCTTCGCACCGAAGCGGGCGGCCTGGTCCTTGAGCGTGGCGGCCTTCTTCTCGGCGCCCGCGCGCTCCTTGCGGCGGCGCTCCTCATCGGCGACGCGCTGCCGCTGGTACAGCTTCCAGCCCATGTTGTAGATGTCGATGGTCTGGCGGTTGGCGTCCAGGTAGAAGACGCGGTTCACGACCTCGTCGACGAGCTCGACGTCGTGGGAGATGATGATGACGCCACCGGGGTAGGTCTTCAGGTGCTCGCGGAGCCACACGACGGAGTCGGCGTCGAGGTGGTTGGTCGGCTCGTCGAGGATCATCGTCTCGGCGTCCGAGAACAGGATCCGGGCGAGCTCGATGCGCCGACGCTGACCACCCGAGAGCGTCTTGAGCTGCTGGTCGAGGATGCGGTCCGGCAGCTTGAGGTTCGACGCGATCGACGCCGCCTCGGCCTCGGCCGCGTAGCCACCGAGCGCGTTGAACTGGTCGTCGAGGCGGCTGTAGCGCCGCATCGCCTTCTCGGCCACGGCCGCGTCGTCGCTCGCCATGTCGAGCGTGGCGAGGCGGATGCCCTCCACGAGCTCCCCGAGCCCACGGGCGTCGAGGATGCGCTTGCGCGCGGTCTCCTCCGGGTCGCCCGAGCGGGGGTCCTGCGGCAGGTAGCCGATCTCCCCGCCGCGGTCGATCGTGCCGCCGTTGGGCTGCGTCTCGCCCGCGAGGGCCTTGGTCATCGTCGTCTTCCCCGCGCCGTTGCGGCCGACGAGTCCGATCTTGTCGCCCTTCTCGACACGGAAGGACACGTCTTCCATGAGGAGACGAGCTCCGACGCGGATCTCGAGTTCGTGCACGGCAAGCACAGTGGACGTCCAATCAGTTGGTGGGTTTGCACAACGGTGTGTGCGTGAGGTGCACCGCTACGCTGACGGGACCGATGGTTCCGAACGGAACCAGCAGTCCATTCTAGGAGAATCCATGACGAACGCCACCGGGTTCGCTCCCCGCGCAGTCCTCGCCGACCGTCTGCGCACGCACGGGCTGGCCGCCGACGCCGCCCTCGTCGCCGGCGGAGCCCTGTTCACCGCCGCGATGGCGCAGCTCGAGGTCCCGATGTGGCCGGTCCCGATCACCGGGCAGACGCTCGCCGTCGTGCTCGTCGGCGCGACCCTCGGCGCACGTCGCGGCATGCTCTCGCTGCTCGTCTACGCCGTCGCCGGACTCGCGGGTGCCCCATTCTTCGCCGACATGCAGGGCGGTCTGCAGGCCCTGGCCCTGCCGAGTTTCGGGTACGTCATCGGCTTCATCCCCGCCGCCGGGCTCGTCGGCTGGCTCGCCCGCCGCAACTGGGACCGCAACGTCGGCCGCGCCACCGTCGCGATGCTGCTCGCGAGTGCCATCCCGTTCGTGACCGGCCTGCCGTACCTGGCCGTGGCGCTCGGCCAGCTCGGCGCCCCGAACGACGTCCAGTCGGTGCTCGCCGCCGGCCTGTACCCGTTCATCGTCGGTGGTATCGCCAAGGCCCTCATCGCCGCGGGCATCCTGCCGCTCGCGTGGAAGGTCGTCGGTCGCCGCTGACCCGTCGTACGAGAACGGCCCCGCACCTGATCGGTGCGGGGCCGTTCTGCGTCCGGTGCGGGGATGAACAGTCCGTGCGGGGCCGGGCCGGGGTTTCGGTCGGTCACGACTCCCCGCCACCCGGACGCCGAGTGGTCGCGTTCTGTCGCCTGGAGCGCGGTCAGCCGACAGAACGTGACCACTCGGCGAACGTGAGCGGGTGGTCGCGACCACTCCGCGGCGCGCCCCGCGCGTGGCGTGCGCACAGACGGACGGGAGGCGCGGTGCCAGCTGGCACCGCGCCTCCCGTCCGTGGTGGGTCGCGACTAGATCGCGAACCCGAGGGCGCGCATCATCTCGCGGCCGTCGTCGGTGATCCGTTCAGGACCCCACGGCGGCATCCAGACCCAGTTGATCCGGAAGGCGTCCACGATGCCGTCGAGGGCGTTCGCGGTGTCACCCTCGATGACGTCGGTCAGGGGGCAGCCGGCGCTCGTGAGCGTCATGCTGATGACGAGCGCGTTGGCGTCGTCGTCCCAGGCGAGGTCGTAGATCAGGCCGAGGTCGACGATGTTCACGCCGAGCTCCGGGTCCTGGACCTCCTTCAGGCCCTCGACGACCTCGTCGAACTTGTCGGGAGCGAGTGCGGCGATCATCAGGCCTGCGCCTCGGCGGCGGCCTGCACGTAGCGGTCGTAGCCCTCGTTCTCGAGGCGGTCGGCGAGCTCGGGGCCGCCCTGCTCCGCGATCTTGCCGGCGACGAACACGTGCACGAAGTCCGGCTTGATGTAGCGGAGGATGCGGGTGTAGTGCGTGATGAGCAGCACACCGAGGCCGGTCGCGGCCTTGGCGCGGTTGACGCCCTCGGAGACGATCTTCAGCGCGTCGACGTCGAGGCCGGAGTCGGTCTCGTCGAGGACGGCGAACTTCGGCTTGAGGAGCTCGAGCTGCATGATCTCGTGGCGCTTCTTCTCGCCACCGGAGAAGCCCTCGTTGACGTTGCGCTCGGCGAACGACGAGTCCATCTTCAGGTCGGCCATCGACTGGCGGAGTTCCTTGATCCAGCCGCGGAGCGCCGGGGCCTCACCGTCGATCGCCGTCTTGGCGGTGCGGAGGAAGTTCGACACCGTGACGCCGGGGATCTCGACCGGGTACTGCATCGCCAGGAACATGCCCGCACGGGCACGCTCGTCAACGCTCATCGCGAGGACGTCCTCACCGTCGAGGGTGATGGTGCCACCGACGACGTGGTACCGGGGGTGACCGGCGATGGTGTACGCCAGGGTGGACTTGCCGGAGCCGTTCGGCCCCATGATCGCGTGGATCTCGCCCTCGTTGATGGTGAGGTCGACACCCTTCAGGATCTCCTTGGTGCCCTGATCGGTGTCGATCGAGACCTTGAGGTCACGGATTTCCAGAGTGGACATTGCGTTCCTTCGGTTGCAGCTGTGTGCGGCGTCAGCCGCGGGAAGTGTTGGGGGGTGCTCAGTCGACCGGGACGACGTCCTGCACGTCGACGTAGACGTCGCCGTCGCGGACCTCGACCCGGAAGACCGGGACTGGCTCGTAGGCCGGGAAGTTCTGCGGCTTGCCGGTGGCCAGCGAGAAGCGGGACCCGTGGGCCCAGCACTCCAGCGAGTCACCCTCGACGAAGCCCTCGGCCAGCGAGATGTCGCCGTGCGTGCAGGTGTCGCCGATGGCGTGGACCGTGCCGGACGAGTCCTTCACGATCGCGACCGCCGTGCCGTCGACGACCACCCGCATCGGGCTGTCCACCGCGATGTCGGCTTCGGCGCAGACCTTTTCGGCCATCAGGCGGTGGCCTGCGGGGCGGCGGTCTGCGGGGCGGAAGCCTGCGCGGTGGCGGCCTGTGCGTCGCCCGCCTCGGCCGGTGCGGCGATGACCGAACGGCCCTCGGCCAGCTCCTGCTCGACCGCGGCGATGAGGCGTTCCTCGAGCTCGGGAGCACCGATCTTCTGGATGACCTCGACCAGGAAGCCGAGCACGACGAGGCGCCGCGCTTCTTCTTCCGGGACGCCGCGGGACTGCAGGTAGAACAGCTGCTCGTCGTCGAAGCGACCGGTCGCACTCGCGTGGCCGGCGCCCTCGATGTTGCCCGTCTCGATCTCGAGGTTCGGGATGCTGTCGGCGCGGGTGCCGTCCGTCAGCACGAGGTTGCGGTTCTGCTCGTACGAGTCGGTGCCGTCACCGGCGCGGCCGATCAGGACGTCGCCGATCCAGACGGTGTGCGCGCCCTGGCCCTGCAGCGCGCCCTTGTAGTTGACCCGACCGCGCGTGTTCGGCGCGTCGTGGTTCACGTAGACCTGCTGCTCGATGTACTGGCCGGCGTCGGCGAAGTACACGCCGTACATCTCCGTGTCGGCACCCTGCGCACCGAGGTGCGTCGAGGGGTTGACGCGGATGACGTCGCCGCCGAGCGAGACCACGACGTGCTTGAGGAAGGCGTCGCGGCCGACCTCGGCGAAGTGGGTCGAGACGTGCACGGCGTCGTCGTCCCAGTCCTGCAGGCTGACGACGGTCAGTCGTGCGTTCTGCTGCGCGACGATCTCGACGTTCTCGCTCAGCAGCGCGCTGCCGCGGTTGTCGAGCACGACGATGCCCTGGGAGTTCGGCTCGGCCGTGATGACCGTGTGCGCGGCGCGTGGCTGCGACCCGAAGTCGGAACGGGTCACGGTGATGAACTCGTGCGCTTCGGTGGCCTTGATCGTGATCGCCAGGACCGCGTCACGGGCGGTCCAGGCTGCGGCCGACGCGCGGTCCTCGGGCAGGCCGGCGGAGCCGACGCGGGGGTCGTCGCTGCGACCCCACTCGACGTCGGCACCCTCGGACTGGCGGGCGAGGTACGGGTAGGCGGATCCGTCGAGCGCGCCGTCCAGCAGCGGCTGGAGCTTGGCGAGCGGCGCGAACTTCCAGTTGACCTCTCGGCCGGTGACCTTCGGGAATGCCTCGACGTCGCCGGACTGGAACCGCTCGGAGCGGGTCTGGACCGGCACCTTCTTGTCGGGGGCGTCCCAGCCGCCGTCGGAGTGGGCTCCGGCGCCGTGCTGGGTGCCGCCCTGCGCTGCGGCAGCGGGCTCGATCGGCTGGTCGATGTGGGGAGGGGTGGTGCTGGACATCTAGCCGACGGATCCTTCCATGCTCATCTCGATGAGCTTGTTGAGTTCGAGTGCGTACTCCATCGGGAGCTCGCGGGCGATCGGCTCGATGAAGCCACGGACGATCATCGCCATCGCCTCGTCCTCGGCCATGCCGCGGGACATGAGGTAGAAGAGCTGCTCCTCGCTGACACGCGAGACCGTGGCCTCGTGTCCCAGCTGCACGTCGTCGACACGGATGTCGATCGCCGGGTACGTGTCGCTCCGGCTGATCGTGTCGACCAGCAGGGCGTCGCAGCGCACGGTGTTGGCGGCGTGGTGCGCGGCCGGGTCGACCCGGACCTCACCGCGGTAGCCCGCACGACCGCCACCACGGGCGATCGACTTCGAGACGATCGAGGATGTCGTGTACGGCGCCATGTGGATCATCTTCGCGCCGGCGTCCTGGTGCTGACCGGGGCCGGCGAAGGCGACGGAGAGCGTCTCGCCCTTGGCGTGCTCGCCGGCGAGGTAGATCGACGGGTACTTCATCGTGACCTTGGACCCGATGTTGCCGTCGATCCACTCCATCGTCGCGCCCTCGTGTGCGATCGCACGCTTGGTGACGAGGTTGTAGACGTTGTTCGACCAGTTCTGGATCGTCGTGTACCGAACGCGGGCGTTCTTCTTCACGATGATCTCGACGACGGCCGAGTGCAGCGAGTCGGACTTGTAGATCGGGGCGGTGCAGCCCTCGATGTAGTGGACGTACGAGTCCTCGTCCGCGATGATCAGCGTCCGCTCGAACTGGCCCATGTTCTCGGTGTTGATCCGGAAGTAGGCCTGCAGCGGGATCTCGACGTGGACGCCCTTCGGGACGTAGACGAACGAGCCACCGGACCAGACGGCCGTGTTCAGCGCGGCGAACTTGTTGTCGCCGGCCGGGATCACGGTGCCGAAGTACTCCTCGAACAGCTCCGGGTGCTCACGGAGCGCCGTGTCGGTGTCCATGAAGATGACGCCCTGCTGCTCCAGGTCCTCGCGGATCTGGTGGTAGACGACCTCGGACTCGTACTGCGCGGCGACGCCGGCGACGAGGCGCTGGCGCTCGGCCTCGGGGATGCCGAGCTTCTCGTAGGTCGCACGGATGTCCTCGGGGAGGTCTTCCCACGACTGCGCCTGCTTCTCCGTGGAACGCACGAAGTACTTGATGTTGTCGAAGTCGATGCCCGTGAGGTCGGCACCCCACGTCGGCATCGGCTTGCGGCCGAAGAGCGACAGCCCCTTGAGGCGGTTCTTCAGCATCCACTCGGGCTCGTCCTTGAGGTTCGAGATGTCGGTGACGACCTCTTCCGAGATCCCACGACGGGCGGAGGACCCTGCCGAGTCGGAGTCGGACCAGCCGAACTCGTATTGGCCGAGCCCTTCGAGCTCGGGACGGTCGATGAGCACGTCGGACATGGTCTCCTCGTTTCCTTCTCGCGGGACAGCGTTACAGGTGTGAACCCGTGGCGTCTGGACGCCATTCCACCGCGGACCGCTGACATGCGGACCGGGTGCTGCTCCCTCGCAACGACAATGGTTCCACGCAGTCCGTGGGTTGATCGGCGATCTCGGCCCATTCGGAGCCGGCGCCTGCCTAGACTTGACTGCTGCTGAACCCTCGAATCCTACAGGTTCACTGCACGGAACAACAGGAAGGCACCACCCTCGTGACACGCGTCGGATCCCCCGTCGAGCAGGATCTCCGGACCGGACGGTGGTGGTCGCTCCCCCGCGTGGTCGACCGTCGCGTGGTCGCACTGGCCTGGGCGTCCTTCGTGGTCGAGGTCGTGCTGATCGGCACCGGAGGCCTGGTACGCCTCACCGCCTCGGGCCTCGGATGCCCCACCTGGCCCAAGTGCACGGCGGATTCGCTCGTCTCCACGCCGGAGATGGGCATCCACGGCATCATCGAGTTCGGCAACCGACTGCTGACCTTCGTGCTCGTGATCGTGGCCGTCGCGATGTTCCTCGCGGTCGTCCGGATGCTCCGCACGCGCCCCGAACTCTTCTGGCTCGCGTTCGCTCAGGGCGTCGCGATCCCGGTGCAGGCCGTCATCGGCGGCATGAGCGTCTGGACGAACCTGAACCCATTCGTGGTCGGGCTGCACTTCGTCGTCTCCGCCGCCCTCACCTCGGTGACCGCTGCGCTGGTCTACCGCACGACGCACGGCCCGCGCACCGCCCAGCGGCTCGTCCCGCGCTGGTACACGGGTGTCGTCCGCGGCACCGTCGCCGCCGTCGTCGTGACCGTGCTCGTCGGGATCCTGACCACCGGCAGCGGCCCGCACGCCGGAGCCGACGCCGCGGTCGACGGTGGACGTCTGCACCGCACCGGGTTCGACCCCGCGGTCATGGAGCACGTGCACGCCTGGCCCGCGTACGCCCTCTTCGCCCTGACCCTGGTGCTCGTCATCGGAGCCGTCCGCCTGGGCCGCCCGAGCAAGTGGCCGCTGCTGCTGCTCGTCGTCGAGTTCCTGCAGATCGCGGTCGGGCTCACGCAGGCACGCACGGGTCTGCCCGTCGGGCTCGTCGGCACGCACATGGTGCTCGCCGGGCTGCTCGTCGGAGCGGTGACCGCCGTCGTGCTGTCGACGCGGGCCTCGGCCGGCCGAGACGCCGTCCGGGAACCCATCGACGCCTGACGCCCGGGCGCGTCGCGCGCTCGACACCCGTTCTCCGACACCCCACGAGTCGTTCGACTCGTGGGGTGTCGCGTTTCCGGTGGACGTGGCCGGCGGGCGCCACGCTGCTGACGCAGAACGACACCGCCGACGTCGCACGACATCGACTTCGTCGATCGACATCCGCACCACGCGCGGTCCGCAGCGGCTCGCGTCCGCCCCGCGGCCGACGGCGGTCACGCCGGACGGGAGGCCCGTGGCGGGCCCGCACCGCGCCTCCAGGCCGCCTCGTGGCCGACGCAGGACGCCGGTGTCCTGCCGGTACGCCGCCGAAGGCGCGAGACGCCGCCGGATTCGGCGGCGTCTCGGCGGGGTGGCGGCGTCATGCAGACACGACGGCGTCAACAGGACACAACGGCGTCAACAGGACACGACGGCGTCGAATCGACACGACGGCGTCGTGCGGACCGAACGCGCGGGCGCCCGCTCGACCGCCTAGAAGGTGAAGACCTGCGGCAGCAGCGGGTCGATGCCCACGGCGATGAAGAGCAGCGTCAGGTACGTGATCGAGCTGTGGAAGACCCGCATCGGCTGCACGTGCTCGACGTGCTGGATGGCCCGCGAGTACAGGCGGTGCGACTCGACGACGAACCAGATGCCGCCCGCCAGCGCGACCACCGTGTAGAGCGGCCCCATGTGCCCGACGGGGATGAGCAGGAGCGAGCAGACGAGCGTCGCCCACGCGTACAGCACGACCTGCAGGCCGACGACGGTGCGGCCACGGACCACGGCGAGCATCGGCACGTCGGCCGCGTCGTAGTCGTCGCGGTACTTCATCGACAGCGGCCAGTAGTGCGGCGGCGTCCACAGGAAGATCACCATGAACAGGATGACCGGGGTCCAGGTCAGCGAGCCGGTGACGCCCGCCCACCCGATGAGCACCGGCATGCAGCCGGCCGAGCCGCCCCAGACGATGTTCTGCGGGGTGCGGCGCTTGAGCCACAGCGTGTAGACGAACACGTAGATGAGGATCGCGATGACGCTCAGCGCAGCGGCGAGCCAGTTCACCAGGAAGCCGAGCACCGCGGTCGACAGGATGCCGAGCACCCACGAGAACACGAGGGCCTCGCGGTCGGACAGCTCGCCGGTGACGAGCGGGCGGGTGCTGGTCCGCTTCATCAGGCGGTCGATGTCGCGGTCGATGTAGCAGTTGAAGGCCGACGCCGAACCGGCCGACATCGCTCCGCCGAGCATCGTCCAGAAGACGAGCCACAGGTCGGGGACGCCGCGTTCGGCGAGGAACATCGTCGGCGCCGTGGTGACGAGCAGCAGCTCCATCACGCGCGGCTTCGTCAACGAGACGTACGCACGGACCTTGCGGGACAGCGGCGATCGGGGTCGATCGGTGTCGGGCCGGGTCACGGTGGCAGTCGGCAAGAGAACCTCAGTCTGTTCGCATCAGCTCGCACACTCGGTGGACGACTGCGACGGCGTCCGGGCATGCGCTGACCCGGAATGTCCACGGGTCCGGATCAGTTTACGGGATGGAAGCGCCGCGACGGTGCCCCGCTCCGACATCCCGGCGTGATCCGGACGCGCTCGACACGCCCGGATCGACCGTCGACGGCCACCCCGGTGTGAACATCGGGGGTCACCTGAACCCCTTCTGAGTACCGGGTCACTATGCTGGACACGCCCTCCCGCAGTGCGCGCCCCGATGACGTCGGCCGCGATGAGCCGGTCGGCCGCCGCTAGACGGCGACACGACTCGGTCCCGGGATGGCCACATGTCCGTGCGATGGCACGAGCCCTCGCACATGTCGCATCAAGAAGGGTCAACATCCAAGTGGCTGAATTCACCTGGGACGCCATCGACCGGAAGGCCGTCGACACGGCCCGCGTTCTCGCCGCCGACTCGGTCGAGGCCGCCGGCAACGGTCACCCCGGCACCGCGATGAGCCTCGCTCCGCTCGCCCACCTGCTCTTCCAGAAGGTGATGCGTCGCGACCCGAGCGACTCCACCTGGATCGGCCGCGACCGCTTCATCCTCTCCGCCGGTCACGCCTCGATCCTCCAGTACGTGCAGTTCTACCTGCACGGCTACGGGCTCGAGATCGACGACCTGCAGCACCTGCGCAAGTGGGGCTCGAAGACCCCGGGTCACCCGGAGTACGGCCACACCGACGGTGTCGAGATCACCACGGGCCCGCTCGGCCAGGGCCTCGCGTCCTCGGTCGGCTTCGCCTACGCCCAGCGCTTCGAGCGCGGCCTGTTCGACCCGGAGACCCCGGCCGGCCAGTCGCCGTTCGACCACTACACCTACGTGATCGCCGGCGACGGTGACATGCAGGAAGGCGTGACGAACGAGTCCGGCTCGCTCGCCGGCCGTCAGCAGCTCGGCAACCTCATCGCGTTCTACGACTCGAACCAGATCTCGATCGAGGACAACACCGACATCGCGTTCTCGGAGAGCGTCGCCGACCGCTACGAGGCGCTCGGCTGGCACGTCCAGATCGTCGACTGGAAGAAGACCGGCGAGTACTCCGAGGACGTCGAGGAGCTCCACGCCGCGATCGAGGCCGCCAAGCAGGTCACCGACAAGCCGTCGCTCATCGTCCTCAAGACGATCATCGGCTGGCCGTCGCCGACCAAGCAGAACTCGGGCAAGATCCACGGTTCGGCGCTCGGCGCCGACGAGATCAAGGGCCTCAAGGAGATCCTCGGCTTCGACACCGACAAGACCTTCGAGGTCGCGCCCGAGGTCCTCGAGTACACCCGCGGCGCCGTCGCCAAGGGCCAGGCCGAGCACGCCGAGTGGCAGAAGTCCTTCGACGCGTGGGCCGCGGCCAACGCCGACAAGAAGGCGCTGTTCGACCGTGTCCAGTCGAAGGAGCTCCCGGAGGGCCTCGAAGCAGCGCTCCCGGTCTTCCCGACCGACAAGGCCGTCTCGACCCGTGCCGCTTCCGGCAAGGTCATCAACGCCATCGCGCCGCTGATGCCCGAGTTCTGGGGCGGTTCCGCCGACCTCGCCGAGTCGAACCTCACCACGATCGAGGGTGCCAAGTCCTTCGGTCCGGCCGAGGCCTCGACGTCGACGTGGAGCACCGACCCGTACGGCCGCGTGCTGCACTTCGGCATCCGCGAGCACGCCATGGGCTCGATCCTCAACGGCATCGTCCTGCACGGGAACACCCGCCCCTTCGGTGGCACGTTCCTCATCTTCAGCGACTACATGCGTCCGGCGGTCCGTCTCGCCGCGCTCATGCAGGCGCCGGCGATCTACGTCTGGACCCACGACTCCATCGCCCTCGGCGAGGACGGCCCGACGCACCAGCCGATCGAGCAGGTCTCGTCGCTCCGTGCGATCCCCGGTCTCGACGTCGTCCGCCCGGCCGACGCCAACGAGGTCGCGTACGCGTGGCTCGAGATGCTCAAGCACACCGACCGCCCGGCCGGCATCGCGCTGAGCCGTCAGAACCTCCCCGTGTTCGAGCGTGGCGAGGGTGACGCGTCCGGCGAGGTCTTCGCTTCGGCGAAGAACGTCGCCAAGGGTGCGTACATCCTGGCCGAGGCGCCCAACGGCACCCCGGACGTCATCCTCATCGCGACCGGTTCCGAGGTCCAGATCGCGGTCGAGGCTCGCGAGCAGCTCAAGGCCGAGGGCATCAACGCCCGCGTCGTGAGCGCCCCGTCGATCGAGTGGTTCCGCGCCCAGTCCGAGAACTACCAGGACCAGGTGCTCCCGAAGGACGTCACCGCTCGCGTGTCGGTCGAGGCCGGCATCGCCATGAGCTGGCGCGACATCGTCGGCGACAAGGGCCGCAGCGTCTCGATCGAGCACTTCGGTGCCTCGGCCGACTACCAGACGCTCTTCAAGGAGTTCGGCTTCACGACGGAGCACGTCGTGGCCGCCGCGAAGGAATCGATCGCAGCTTCCTGACCTGCAAGGGCCGGGTCCGGTTTCCGGATCCGGCCCTTCTTCCGGGAGGCCCGGCTCGGTTCCGCCACGGGCCTCCCGTCCCCGAAACCCCGACTCACGGTCCTCACGGACCCGTCGATGAAAGAAGAAGAGAAACACATGGCTGAGAACACCCCCACCGCCGCCCTCTCCGCGGTCGGCGTGAGCATCTGGCTCGACGACCTCTCCCGCGAGCTCCTCGAGACCGGCAAGCTCACCGAGCTCATCGAGCAGAAGAACGTCGTCGGCGTGACGACGAACCCGACGATCTTCGCGTCGGCCCTCGCCAAGGGCGAGCGCTACGACTCGCAGGTCAAGGAGCTCGCCGCTGCGGGCACCGACGTCACCGACGCGATCTTCGCGATCACCACGCAGGACGTCGCGAACGCTTCCGACGTCTTCAAGCCGATCTACGACGAGACCAAGGGCTTCGACGGCCGCGTCTCGATCGAGGTCGAGCCGGGCCTCGCGCACGACACCGCCAAGACCATCGAGCAGGCCAAGTTCCTGTTCGAGAAGGTCGGCAAGGAGAACGTCCTCATCAAGATCCCGGCGACGCTCGAGGGTCTCGAGGCGATCACCGAGGTCATCGGCGCCGGCATCTCCGTCAACGTCACCCTGATCTTCTCGCTCGAGCGCTACCGCGCCGTCATCGACGCGTACCTCGGTGGGCTCGAGAAGGCCAAGGCCGCCGGCCACGACCTCTCCAAGATCCACTCGGTCGCGTCCTTCTTCGTGTCGCGCGTCGACTCCGAGATCGACAAGCGCCTGGACGCCGTCGGCACCGACGAGGCCAAGGCCCTCAAGTCGAAGGCCGGCATCGCCAACGCGCAGCTCGCCTACCAGGTCTGGACCGAGGCGTTCGCCTCCGAGCGTGCCCTCGGCCTGCTCGAGTCCGGCGCCAACACGCAGCGTCCGCTCTGGGCCTCGACCGGTGTCAAGGACCCGTCGCTCCCCGACACGCTCTACGTGACCGAGCTCGCCGCCCCGAACACCGTCAACACGATGCCGGGCAAGACGCTCGACGCCACGTTCGACCACGGTGAGATCCACGGCGACGCCATCGCCGGCACGTTCGACCAGGCGCAGCAGGTCCTCGACCAGCTCGCCGCACAGGGCGTCGACTACGACGAGGTCGTCGCACTGCTCGAGAAGGAGGGCGTGGACAAGTTCAACGTCTCCTGGGGCGAGCTCGTCGACACCGTCAAGGCAGCGCTCGAGGGCGCCAAGTAGTGACGGTTTCCATCGCAGCCAGCGGCGACGCCGCGCGGGCCATCGAACAGGTGGTCCCGCGGCTCGTCGCTGACCTGGTGGCCTCGGGCATCACCGCCCAGGACGCCGATCTGTGGGGAACCACCGCCGAGGCCGAGGCGTCGAAGCGCCTCGGCTGGGTGGAGGCCGTCTCGGTCTCCCGCCCGCTCGTCGCCGAGGTGACCGCGCTGCGCGAGTCGCTCCGTGCCGAAGGGGTCGACCACGTCGTCCTCGCCGGCATGGGCGGCTCGTCCCTCGCACCCGAGGTCATCACGCGCACCGCCGGCGTGCCCCTCACGGTCCTCGACTCGACCGACCCCGCACAGGTCCGCGCGGCCGTGACGACCGACCTCGAGCGCACCGTGCTCGTGGTCTCGTCGAAGTCCGGCTCGACGCTCGAGACCGATTCGCAGCGCCGTGTCTACGAGCAGGCCTTCCGCGACGCCGGCATCGACCCGGCCCGCCGCATCGTCGTCGTCACCGACCCGGGCTCCGCGCTCGAGGCCGCTGCGATCGACGCCGGCTACCGCGTCTTCACCGCCGACCCCACGGTCGGCGGCCGCTACTCCGCGCTCACCGCCTTCGGCCTCGTGCCGTCCGGGCTCGCGGGAGCGGACATCGCCGAGCTCCTCGACGAGGCCGACGCGATCTCCGCGCTGCTCTCGGTCGACCTGGACGAGAACCCCGGGCTCGTGCTCGGTGCGGTCCTCGCCGGCACGGAGCCGCTGCGTGACAAGATCGCCATCGTGCCCGACGGTACGCACATCGTCGGTTTCGGCGACTGGGTCGAACAGCTGATCGCGGAGTCGACCGGCAAGGACGGCCGCGGCCTGCTGCCCGTCGTGCTGCACACGGACTCCCCCGAGGTCACCGCCGGCCTGCCCGACGTCCAGGTCATCCGCCTGGTCGGTTCGCGCGAGGACGAGCGTCACGTGGCCGAGGGAGAGGTCGAGATCACCGGCACGCTCGGTGGCCAGATCCTCGTCTGGGAGTACGCCGTCGCGGTCGCCGGTCGCCTGCTCGGCATCAACCCGTTCGACCAGCCCGACGTCGAGGCCGCCAAGGTCGCGACCCGCGCGCTGCTCGACGACCGCCCCGTTCCTGCCGAGTCGGCGTTCTCCGAGGACGGCATCGCCGTGCACGCGACGCCCGGACTCGCGGTCGGTGCGACGCTCTCGGAAGCCGTGTCGGGCCTCCTGTCCGCACTCGACCCGACCGGCTACGTGTCGGTGCAGGCGTACGTCGACCGCACCACGAACAGCGGCCTCGAGTCGCTGCGCGACGCGATCGCGGCGCGCACGGAGCGCCCCGTCACCTTCGGGTACGGCCCCCGGTTCCTGCACTCGACCGGCCAGTACCACAAGGGCGGCCCCGCCACGGGAGTGTTCCTGCAGATCGTGGCCGACGAAGCGGACGACCTGGCGATCCCGGGTCGGCCGTTCACGTTCGGGCAGCTCCTCCGGGCCCAGGCCGCCGGCGACGCGAGTGTCCTCGCCGAGCACGACCGGCCGGTCCTCACCCTCACCACGTCGGACGTCCACGCCGCCACCGCGGCGATCGCGTCCGCCGTCTCCCACTGACTCGTAAGGAGTTCACCGACTCATGTCACCGGTGGCAATCACCCCGGAGCGCAACCCGCTCCGGCTGCCGACGGATCGTCGACTGAACCGGATCGCGGGACCGAGCACGCTCATCATCTTCGGCGTGACGGGCGACCTGTCACGCAAGAAGCTGATGCCCGCGGTCTACGACCTGGCCAACCGGGGGCTCCTGCCCCCGGGGTTCGCGCTCGTCGGGTTCGCTCGTCGCGACTGGGAGGACCAAGACTTCTCCCAGCTCGTCCACGACGCCGTCAAGGAGCACTCGCGCACCCCGTTCGACGAGGACGTCTGGCGTCAGCTCGAACAGGGCATCCGCTTCGTCCAGGGCTCGTTCGACGACCCCGAGGCGTTCCGCGAGCTCAAGCGCACCGTCGACGACCTCGACGCCGAGCGCGGGACGCTGGGCAACCACGCGTTCTACCTGTCCATCCCGCCGAAGATGTTCCCGGTCGTCACCGAGCAGCTGAAGCTGTCCGGGCTGACCGAGAAGCGCGAGGGCTCCTGGAGCCGCGTGGTCGTCGAGAAGCCGTTCGGTTCCGACCTCCGCACCGCGCGCGAGCTCAACGCGATCGTCGAGAGCGTCTTCGCGCCCGACGACGTGTTCCGCATCGACCACTACCTCGGCAAGGAGACCGTCCAGAACCTGCTGACGCTCCGGTTCGCGAACCAGATGTACGAACCCATCTGGAACTCGAACTACGTCGACCACGTGCAGATCACGATGGCCGAGGACATCGGCGTCGCCGGGCGTGCCGCGTACTACGACGGCATCGGTGCTGCGCGCGACGTCATCCAGAACCACCTGCTGCAGCTCCTCGCGCTCACCGCGATGGAGGAGCCCGTCTCGTTCAAGGCCGCCGACCTGCGTGCCGAGAAGGAGAAGGTGCTCTCCGCCGTCCGTCTGCCCGAGGACCTGTCGACCGCCACCGCCCGCGGGCAGTACGACGGCGGCTGGCAGGGCGGCGAGAAGGTGCTCGGCTTCCTCGAAGAGGCCGGGATGAACCCCGAGTCCGGCACCGAGACCTACGCGGCGATCAAGCTCGACATCGCCACGCGTCGCTGGCAGGGCGTCCCGTTCTACCTGCGCGCCGGCAAGCGTCTGGGTCGTCGTGTGACCGAGATCGCGATCGTGTTCAAGCGCGTCCCCGAGGACGTCTACGGCAACACGCAGTCCCCGCTCGGCCAGAACGCGCTCGTCATCCGTGTCCAGCCGGACGAGGGCGTCACGCTCCGCTTCGGCTCGAAGGTCCCCGGCGTCGGCACCCAGGTGCGCGACGTGACGATGGACTTCGGCTACGGCCACGCGTTCACCGAAGCATCCCCCGAGGCGTACGAGCGACTCATCCTCGACGTGCTCCTCGGTGACCCGCCGCTGTTCCCGCGGCACCAGGAGGTCGAGCTGTCCTGGAAGATCCTCGACCCCATCGAGGAGTTCTGGGCCACGCAGGGCCAGCCCGAGCAGTACCGTCCCGGCACGTGGGGTCCGGCATCCGCCGACGCCCTGCTCGCCCGCGACGGTCGGACCTGGAGGCGTCCGTGAAGATCGACATGCCCGACACCACGGTGTCGAAGATCCAGAAGAAGCTCGTCCGCATCCGCGAGGAGGGCGGCGCCGTCGCCCTCGGCCGTGTGCTGACCCTCATCATCTCGACGGCCCTCGGCCACGAGGAAGAGGCGATCGAGGCGGCCAACGAGGCGTCCCGCGAGCACCCGATGCGCGTGATCATCGTCTCGAAGAACAGCGGTGACACGAAGTCCCCCGGGCGCCTCGACGCGCAGATCCGCGTCGGCAGCGACGCGGGTGCGAGCGAGGTCATCGTCCTCCGTGCGTACGGCGAGACCGCGACCGACGAAGAGAGCCTGGTCACCGGCCTCCTGCTGCCGGACGCACCCGTCGTGGCCTGGTGGCCGCAGACCGCTCCCGAGCAGCCCGCGGCGTCGGCCCTCGGCCGCATCGCGCAGCGACGGATCACCGACGCGGCCGCGCAGAAGGACCCCAACGGCGCGATCGAGGCGCTCGGTGCGTCCTACGTACCGGGCGACACCGACTTCGCGTGGACCCGTCTGACCCTGTGGCGGAACCAGCTCGCCGCGGCGCTCGACCAGCCGCCGTACGAGCCGATCACCGCCGTCGAGGTCTCCGGAGCGTCCGACAGCCCGTCGACGATCCTCCTCGCCGCCTGGCTGCAGCTGCAGCTCCAGGTGCCGGTGTCCGTCGTCACGTCGCCGCGCGCGACGGGGTCGAGCGGCATCCACGGCGTGAAGCTCGTCCGCGAGTCCGGCACCATCGAGCTCGAGCGTTCCCTGGTGGACGTCGCGACGCTCTCGATGCCCGGGCAGCCGACGCACGACCTGTCGCTGCCACGCCGCAACCTGCGCGACTGCCTGGCCGAGGAACTCCGTAGACTCGACCCGGACGTCCTCTTCGGAGACGTCGTCAAGCACGGGGTGCCCCAGCTGCGCGAGACCATCGCCCGCTGATCAACACCCCACACGGTCGGGCCGCCTGTCTGGTGCAGGCGGCCCGACCGGACCGAAGGCGGTCGGACGACCGATCGGCCGCCACGAACACGGGAGTCACGTGACCAACGAACGGCGGGTGCTCGTGCACCCGGACAAGCAGGCCCTCGGCGCTTCGGTCGCCGCACGCTTCATCACCAAGATCATCGACGTGCTCGACGAGCAGGAGCGCGCCGACATCGCGATCAGCGGTGGCTCGGTGTCCTCCCTCGTCCTCGCCGCGATCGGCCAGTCGCCGGCGCGCGAGAGCGTCGACTGGTCGAAGGTGCACGTCTGGTGGGTCGACGAGCGCTGGGTCCCGTCGGACGACGCCGACCGCAACACGATCGGCACGCAGACCGACTTCTTCGACCACGTCGACATCCCCGCGTCGAACATCCACCCGATGCCGGCCTCGGACGGGGGGCTCGACATCGAGGCCGCAGCGACCCAGTACGAGCGCGAGCTGCAGGACGCCGCGCCCGAAGGTGCCGTCGCTCCGCGCTTCGACATCACGCTGCTCGGTGTCGGCCCTGACGGGCACACCGCCTCGCTCTTCCCGGAGTTCCCGCAACTCACGGTCACCGACCGTGCCGTCGTGTCGGTCGACGACTCCCCCAAGCCGCCGCCGCAGCGTCTGACCGTCACCTTCCCGGTGATCAACGCCTCGCAGCGCGTCTGGGTGATCCTCTCCGGTGCCGAGAAGGCCTCGGTCCTCGGGCTGGCCCTCGCGGGTGCGTCGATCGAGGACGTCCCCGTCGGTGGCGTGCAGGGTCGCAAGCGCACCGTCTTCTTCGTGGACCAGGACGCCGCGCGCGACGTCCCCGAGAACCTGATCGCGTCGACGTACTAGACGCGCGTTCCTGACGGACGGGAGGCCCGGTGCCAGCTGGCACCGGGCCTCCCGTCCGTCTGTGGTCGCGCCCACTGCGCCCACTGCGCGCCGCGCCCGAGCCCCTGCGTCGAGCGGGCACGAACTGTCGGCCGCGGGCGCCGCAGGCGACAGAACGTGCCACCACGACGCACCGGACGCGGCGTGTCGTGACCACTCGGCGAACCGCCACTCCGCGCGGCACCTCGGCGCCGAGCGACGCCGAGTGGTCGTGACACCCCGCCGACACGACGACGAGTGGGCACGAACTGTCGGCCGCGGGCGCCGCAGGCGACAGAACGCGCCACCAGCGCGCACCGCACACGGCGTGTCGTGACCCCTCGGCGAACCGGCATTCCGCGCGGCACCCGGACGCGGCACCCCGGTGCCGAACGGCCGCGACTCCGCGCCGGCACGACGCCGAGGGGGCACGAACTGTCGGCCGCGGGCTCCGCACGCGACGGTTCGTACCACCACCGCGCTACGCACGCGGCGTGTCATGACCACTCGGGCGCCCGGCACTCCGCGCGGCACCTCGGGCGCCGACCGGTCGCGACACCCTGCCGGCCCGACGCCGAGTGGTCACGAACTGTCGGCCGCGGCGCCTGCAACCGACGGTTCGCGCCACCACCGCGCACCGCACGCGGCATGTCGTGACCACTCGGCGAGCGAGCCGCCCGTGCCCCGGACACACGAAGGCCCCCGCACCATCGGTGCAGGGGCCTTCGTCAGCGTGTGTGCGCTAGCTCTTCTTCGCCGCGGTGCCGCGACGCTCTCGGAGCTGCTGGAGCGCGTCCTCGAGAAGCTGCGCTGCCTCTTCTTCGGTGCGGCGTTCCTTCACGTACGCGAGGTGGGTCTTGTAGGGCTCCGTCTTGGAGACCACGGGAGGGTTCTCCTTGTCGCGCCCGGCCGGCAGACCGCTCGACGGCGAGTCCACCGTCTCGGGGATCTCCTCGTCGGGCAGGTTCGCGGCGAAGTACCGCACGACCTCGTTGCCCAGGGCGTCCCAGTACGAGATCGCCACGCGCTCTGCCTGGACCCCGCGGTCCTGTTCGCCCATCGGTCCCGCGCCGACGCGAGACCCTCGGATTGCACTGCCTCCGCTTGCCATGGATCAGACCCCCGCCGTGAACTTGTTGATGAGACCGAGCACGATGATGGAGACGATCCAGACCAGACCGAGGATCACCGTGATGCGGTTGAGGTTGCGCTCGGCCACGCCGGACGCACCGAGGTTGCTCGTGACCCCACCGCCGAACATGTCGGAGAGGCCACCACCGCGGCCCTTGTGCAGCAGGATGAGGAGCGTGAGCAGGAGGCTCGTGATTGCGAGCAGGACCTGCAGCACGACGGAGAGTATCGCCACGACGTACCTTTCGTGTCAGTCAGCCGTACCAGTGTACCGGCCGCGCGGAGCACGGCCGGCACCTGGACGGGAGTGGTGCGGACGACTGCCCGCGACGACGCCTGTGGACTACAGCCCGACGTGCTGACGGAACCGGGCGATGGCCGCGAACTCCTGCACGTCGAGCGAAGCGCCACCGACGAGCGCGCCGTCGATGTCGGGCTCGCGGAGGAACCCCGCGATGTTGCCCGACTTGACCGAGCCGCCGTAGAGCACTCGGGTGTCGGCAGCAGCCTGGTCGCCCCAGGCTGCGGCGATGCCACGACGGATGGCCGCGCACTCGTCCTGCGCCTGCTCAGCCGTGGCGGCCTGGCCGGAGCCGATGGCCCAGACGGGCTCGTAGGCCACGACGATGTCGGCTGGCTTGACCGCGTCGAGCACGACGCGGAGCTGCTCGACCGGCACGACACCGGCGCCGCGCTCCTCGCGCTGCTCGCCGGTCTCGCCGACGCACACCACGGGGACGAGGCCGTGCTTGACGGCCGCTGCGGTCTTCGCCGCGACGACCTCGTCGGTCTCACCGTGCAGCGTGCGCCGCTCGGAGTGGCCGACGATGACGTACTGGGCGTCGAGCGCGGCGAGGAACGCGCCGGAGACGTCACCGGTGTAGGCACCGGAGTCGAACTGCGACAGGTCCTGCGCACCGAAGTGGATCGGCAGCTTGTCGGCCGAGATGAGCGTCTGCACGCTCCGCAGGTCGGTGAACGGCGGGAACACCGCGACCTCGACGTCGTCGAAGTCGTGCCGGGCGTCCTTGAGCGTCCACGCGAGCTTCTGCACGGTGGCGATCGCCTGGAGGTGGTCCAGGTTCATCTTCCAGTTGCCCGCGATCAACGGCGTGCGGCTCATGCGGTCCACCCCAGTGCTTCGAGACCGGGCAGCGACTTGCCCTCGAGGAACTCGAGGCTCGCACCGCCACCGGTCGAGATGTGGCCGAACTGGTCGTCCGAGAATCCGAGCGACCGCACGGCGGCAGCGGAGTCGCCACCACCGACGACGCCGAGGCCGTCGACCTCGGTGAGCGCCTGCGCGACGGTCTTCGTGCCGGCGGCGAAGGCCGGGAACTCGAACACGCCCATCGGGCCGTTCCAGAACACGGTCTTCGAACCCGAGACGGCCGAGGCGAACCGCGCAGCGGTCTCCGGGCCGATGTCGAGGCCGATGCCGTCCGTACCGAACGACGAGGACTCGATGGCGTCGGCCGCCACGGTCTCGTGGTCGGCGTCGGCCGCGAAGGCGGAGGCCACCACGACGTCGGTCGGCAGGTCGATGGTGACACCGAGCTCCTTCGCCCGCGAGAGGTACTCGCGGACGACGTCGAGCTGGTCCGCCTCGAGCAGCGACTTCGCGACCCCGTGGCCCTGGGCCGCGAGGAACGTGAAGAGCATGCCGCCACCGATGCAGAGGGTGTCGACCTTCGGCAGGATGTGGTCGATGACACCGAGCTTGTCGCTGACCTTCGACCCGCCGAGCACGACCGTGTACGGCCGCTCCGGGTCCTTGGTCAGGCGCTCGAGCACGCGCAGCTCGGTCTCGATCAACGAACCGGCCGCACTGGGCAGTGCGGACGCGAGCTCGTAGACCGAGGCCTGCTTGCGGTGCACGACACCGAAGCCGTCGGAGACGAAGGCGTCACCGAGGGCGGCGATGCGGTCCGCGAAGGCACCGCGCTCGGCGGCGTCCTTCGAGGTCTCCTCCGGGTTGAAGCGGAGGTTCTCGAGCAGCAGGACGTCGCCGTCCTCGAGGGCCTCGGCCGCGGCGGTCGCTTCGTCGCCGACGGTCTCGCCGACGAACGTGACCTCTTTGCCGAGCAGCTCGGAGAGCCGCTGGGCCACCGGTGCGAGCGAGAACTCGGCCTTGGGCTCCCCGTCGGGGCGGCCCAGGTGCGAGATCACGATGACGCGAGCGCCGGCGTTGACGAGGGTGTTCAACGTGGTCAGCGACGCGCGGACGCGGCCGTCGTCCGTGATCGTGCCGTCCTTGAGCGGGACGTTCAGGTCACAACGGACGACGACGCGCTTGCCGGCGAGGTCGCCGAGGTCCTCGAGGGTGCGGAGGGCCATGTGTTACAGACGCTCGCCGACGTACTCGGTGAGGTCGACGAGGCGGTTCGAGTAGCCCCACTCGTTGTCGTACCACGAGGTGATCTTCACGAGGCCGCCGATGACCTTGGTCAGGCCGGAGTCGTAGATCGAGGAGTGCGGGTCCGTGGTGATGTCGGTCGACACCAGCGGGTCCTCGCTGTAGAGCAGGATGCCCTTGAGGGGGCCTTCTGCGGCCTCCTTGTAGGCGGCGTTGATCTCGTCGACGGTGACCTCGGACTTGGTCTCGAGGGTGAGGTCGGTGATCGAGCCGGTGGGGACCGGGACGCGCAGCGCGAAGCCGTCGAGCTTGCCGGCGAGCTCCGGCATGACCTGGCCGATGGCCTTGGCGGCACCGGTCGAGGTCGGGACGATGTTCAGCGCGGCGGCACGGGCACGACGGGGGTCCTTGTGCGGGCCGTCCTGCAGGTTCTGGTCGGCGGTGTAGGCGTGCACCGTCGTCATCAGGCCACGCTCGATGCCGAACTTGTCGTGGAACACCTTGGCGAGCGGCGCGAGGCTGTTCGTGGTGCAGGACGCGTTCGAGATGATGTGGTGGTTCGCCGCGTCGTACTGGTCCTCGTTCACGCCGAGCACGATGGTGACGTCGTCACCCGAGGCCGGGGCGGAGATGATGACCTTCTTGGCGCCGGCGTCGATGTGCTTCTGCGCATCGGCGGCCTTGGTGAAGAACCCGGTCGACTCGATGACGATGTCGACACCCAGCTCGCCCCAGGGGAGGTTGGCGGGGTCGCGCTCGGCGAGGACCTTGATGGCCTTGCCGTCGACGACGATGTTGTCGCCGTCGAGCTCGACGGAGACGCCGAGACGGCCCGTGATGGAGTCGAACTTCAGCAGGTTGGCGAGCGACGCGTTGTCGGTGAGGTCGTTCACCGCCACGATCTCGAGGTCGGAGCCCTTCGCGAGGGCGGCCCGGAAGAAGTTACGGCCGATGCGGCCGAAGCCGTTGATACCGATCTTGACGGTCAATGGATCTCCTGGTGAGTGTGGAGCGCCCAGGGGGCGCTGCTTTCGGGAGTCGCGCACCCTGGCGGGCCCGCGTGTGGTGGACGATACGCCCCGTAACGTCGCCGTAACGACCCTAGCAGTCGGACACTGCGTGCCCGAGCGGGATGACGGTCCGTCCGGACGGTCGCCGACCAGGCCGGGAACGGGTCCGAGAACGGGCCGGGAAACGGACGGGAGGCGCGGTGCCAGCTGGCACCGCGCCTCCCGTCCGCAGGGTCGACAGACCGCTCTCAGGCCCCTTCGAGCTCCTCGGGAACGCTCGCTTCGGTGCCCGGGATGCCCAGGTCGGAGGCCCGCTTGTCGGCCATCGCCAGCAGGCGACGGATGCGGCCGGCGATGGCGTCCTTGGTCATGGGCGGGTCCGCGTGCTGGCCGAGCTCGTCGAGCGACGCGTCGCGGTGCTGCAGGCGCAGCGTGCCGGCGTACTGCAGGTGGTCGGGGACCTCGTCGCCGAGGATCTCGAGCGCACGCTCGACCCGGGCGCAGGCGGCCACGGCGGCCTGCGCGGAACGGCGGAGGTTCGCGTCGTCGAAGTTGACCAGGCGGTTCGCGGTCGCGCGGACCTCGCGACGCTGGCGCATCTCCTCCCAGTCGGCGGTGGTGCGCGCTGCACCCATGACGGTCAGTATCTGACCGATGGCCTCGCCGTCGCGGATGACGACGCGGTGCACCCCACGGACCTCGCGGCCCTTCGCGGCGACCCCGAGACGCGAGGCGGCACCGACGAGGGCCATCGCGGCCTCGTTGCCGGGGCAGGTGACCTCGAGCGCTGCGGCCCGACCCGGGTCGGTCAGGGTGCCGGAGGCGAGGAAGGCGCCGCGCCAGATGGCGGCGAGGTCCTCACGGTTGCCCGTGGTGAGGCGGTTCGGCAGGCCGCGGACCGGGCGGCGACGGGCGTCCATCAGGCCGGTCTGGCGGGCGAGGGTCTCCCCCGCCTCGAGCACGCGGACCAGGTAGCGGGTCCCGCGGCGGGCGGACGCGGACGAGCCCACCGACGCCTCGCTGCGCACGCCGTAGAGCTCGGCGAGGTCCTTGCGGACCCGGTGCACGATGATCCGGGTGTCGAGCTCGACCTCGACCGCGATGCGGCCCGAGATGACGTGCAGACCACCAGCGAACCGGAGGATCGTGGCCAGTTCGGCGGCGCGGACCGTGTTGCGGTTCACGGCGACCCTGGCCAGTTCGTCCTTGACCTCGGCAGTCAACGGCACAGCATCATTCCTAACGTTCGTTCAGTGGTTCCCGCAGATCCGGCGGCACGGGCGTGGGAGCGGCCGGAGGGACGGTCACTCCCGGCCGAGATCTCGGTTCTTCACACGCACGGCGACGCCAGGCATCCCGCGGAGGAGGTTCGCCAACTCGGCGACGATGGCGACCGAGCGGTGCTTCCCGCCGGTACAGCCGATGGCGATCGTAGCGTGTCTTTTGTTCTCGCGCTGGTACCCCTCGAACACCGGCTCGAGGACGGAGGCGTAGCGATCGACGAACGGACGGGCTCCGGCCTGGGCCAGCACGTAGTCCGAGACCGGCTGGTCCAGCCCGGTGTGGGGCCGCAGTTCCGGGACCCAGTAGGGGTTCGGGAGGAACCGCACGTCGGCCACCATGTCGGCGTCGGCGGGCAGACCGTACTTGAACCCGAAGCTCATCAGCGTGACCTGTACACCCACGAAGTGCTCGTCGGCGAAGTGCTCGATCACGGTGTTCGCGAGCTGGTGGATGTTGAGGTCGGAGGTGTCGATCACCACGTCGGACGCCTCGCGCAGGCCGGCGAGACGCGCTCGTTCGCGGGCGATGCCGTCGAGCAGGGTGTCCTCGCCCTGGAGCGGGTGGGGTCGGCGGACCTGCTCGAAGCGCCGGACCAGCACGGCGTCGGTGGCTTCGAGGAACAGCACCCGGACCCGCGCGGAGGTGCTCGAGCGGACCTGCTCGACCGCGTGCTCGGGGTCGGTGAAGAACCGCCCGCCGCGGACGTCGACCACCGTGGCGATCTTCGGGATCTTCTCTCCCGCGCGGTCGGCCAGTTCGGTCAGCGGGGCCAGCATCTGCGTGGGCAGGTTGTCGACGACGTACCAGCCCAGGTCTTCGAGGGCCTTGCCGACGGTGGACCGCCCGGCCCCGGACATGCCGGTGACGATGAGGATGTCGTGCTGCGACGCGTGGGTGGTCGCGGTGGCGCTGTCGGTCATCTGGGAGTGGGCTCCGTCGTGGCGGCCCGGGCGCGTCGCCCGGGGAGGTCTCGGCTGCCGGACCAGGCTACCGCCCGGTGGCGGCCGGGAGGCGCGGGGTTCGTCACGACGGTCGCTGCGGACCGTCGCTGGTCACCTCGGGGACCTGCACCGGGCCTCCCGGGTGGGTGGCGGTCTGCTGGGTGGCTGCGTTCTCGGTCACGGTGTCCACGATCGCGTCGGCGTCCGGTTCGGGGGCGCTGGACGCGCTCGTCGCCGGCGCGCTCGTCGGCGTCTGCGCCAGCTTCGACACGACCGCGGCGGCGGTCGCCGGGCCGATGCCGTTCACCTCGCCGATGTCCTCGGCCGTGGCTTCACGCAGCCGGGCGACCGAGCCGAAGTGCTTCAGCAGGGCGTTGACGCGGCTCGGGCCGAGACCGGGGATCTCGGACAACCGCGACCGGACGTCGCGCTTCCGCTTGCTGCGCTGGTGGGTGATCGCGAACCGGTGCGCCTCGTCGCGGATGCGCTGGATGAGGAAGAGCGCCTCGGAGTTGCGGGGCAGGATGACCGGGAAGTCGTCGTCGGGGAGCCAGAGCTCCTCGAGCCGCTTGGCGATGCCGACCAGGGCAATGTCGTGCACGCCGGCTTCGTCCATCGCGCGCTTCGCGGCCTGCACCTGGGGCTGGCCGCCGTCGACGATGAGCAGCTGCGGGCGGTACGCGAACCGTTTCGTCGGCTTCGACCCCTCGACGACCTCGTCGGTCGTGACGTCGGGGACGTCCGGCAGCTCGGCGTCCTCGTCCAGCCGCGCCAGGCGCCGCGAGAGCACCTGGTACATGCTGTCGGTGTCGTCGGTGGTCTCGGCGATCGAGTACCGGCGGTACTGGTCCTTGCGCGGCAGACCGTCCTCGAACACCACCATCGACGCGACGACGTTCGTGCCCTGCAGGTGCGAGATGTCGTAGCACTCCATGCGGAGCGGCGCCTCGGTCATGCCGAGGGCGTCCTGGATGTCGGCCAGTGCCGCGGCCCGGGTGGTGTAGTCGGCTGAACGCTTGGTCTTGTAGAGCATGAGCGCCTGCCCGGCGTTCTGCGCGGCCGTCCGGGCGAGACCGGCGCGATCGCCGCGCTGTGCAGTACTGAGCTTCGTGCCGCGCCCGTTCCGGCGCTTGCTGAGCCACTCCTGGAGCGCGTCGGCGTCCTCCGGCAGCTCGGGGACGACGACCTCGCGCGGGGGCTCGTCGGTGACGTAGACGCCCTGCACGATCTGCTCGACGAGGTCGCCCGTGGCGATGTCGAGCTCCTTGTCGACCACCCAGCCGCGGACACCGCGGATGCGGCCACCACGGACGGAGAACAGCTGCACGGCCGCGGCGAGCTCGTCCTCCGCGATGCCGAACAGGTCGAGGTCGACCGAGTCGCGGAGCACCACGGCGGACTTCTCGAGCACGGCCTCGAGCGCCTCGACCTGGTCGCGGTACTTCGCGGCCTGCTCGTACTGCATCGCGTCGGCCGAGGCCCCCATGCGCTGCCGGAGCTCGGTGATGACCCGGCGGTCGTAGGAGTTCATGAAGCGCACGAACTCCTCGACGAGCGCGCGGTGCTCCTCGATCGTGACCTTCTGCGAGCACGGGCCACCGCACTTGCCGATCTGGCCCGGGAAGCACGGACGGCCCGTCTGCATCGCCTTCTTGTACGACGAGTCCGAACAGGTGCGGATCGGGAACACCTTGATCATCAGGTCGATGGTGTCGTGCACCGCCCAGATCTTCGGGTACGGACCGAAGTACTTCGCGCCCTTGATCTTGCGGTTGCGCGTCACCATCACCCGCGGCGCTTCGTCACCCAGGGTGACCGCCATGTACGGGTACGACTTGTCGTCGCGGAACTTGACGTTGAACGGCGGGTCGAACTCCTTGATCCAGGTGTACTCCAGCTGGAGCGCCTCGATCTCGGAGCCGACCGTCGTCCACTCGACGCTGCGTGCCGTCAGGACCATGCGCCGCGTGCGCTCGTGCAGCGTCGGCAGCGGCGCGAAGTAGTTGCTCAGCCGGGCGCGGAGGTTCTTCGCCTTGCCGACGTAGAGCACCCGACCGGCTTCGTCACGCCATCGGTAGACGCCCGGGTCGGTCGGGATCTCCCCCGCCTTCGGACGCCACGGGACGGTGTCCGCCACCTACCGAGCACCCGCCTTCTGCTTGCTCGCGCCCTGCTGCTTGCCGCCCTGCTGCTTCTGGGTGGCCTGCCGTGCGCCGACGGCCTGCTGCTTGCCGACCCGGGCGTCCTGGGCGTCGAAGATCTCGCGCAGGAAGACACCGGTGTGGCTCTCCGGCACGGTCGCCACGTGCTCCGGGGTGCCCGTCGCCAGGACCGTGCCACCACCGGAACCACCCTCGGGTCCCATGTCGATCAGCCAGTCGGCGGACTTGATGACGTCGAGGTTGTGCTCGATCGTGATGACGGTGTTGCCCTTGTCGACCAGGCTCTGCAGCACGAGGAGCAGCTTGCGGACGTCCTCGAAGTGCAGACCGGTCGTCGGCTCGTCGAGCACGTAGACCGTGCGGCCGTTCGAGCGACGCTGCAGCTCGGTGGCGAGCTTGACGCGCTGCGCCTCGCCGCCGGAGAGCGTGGTCGCGCTCTGGCCGAGGCGCACGTAGCCGAGGCCCACGTCGACCAGGGTCGCCATGTAGCGGTGGATCGCCGAGATCGGCTCGAAGAACTCGGCCGCCTCGCTGATCGGCATGTCGAGGACCTCGGAGATGTTCTTGCCCTTGTAGTGCACCTGGAGCGTCTCGCGGTTGTAGCGCGCACCACCGCAGACCTCGCACGCGACGTAGACGTCGGGCAGGAAGTTCATCTCGATCTTGATCGTGCCGTCGCCCGCGCAGTTCTCGCAGCGGCCGCCCTTGACGTTGAAGCTGAAGCGGCCCGGCTGGTAGCCGCGGGTCTTCGCCTCTTGCGTCTCGGCGAACAGCTGGCGGATGCGGTCGAACACGCCCGTGTAGGTCGCCGGGTTCGAGCGCGGGGTGCGACCGATCGGCGCCTGGTCGACGTGCACGACCTTGTCGAGCTGGTCGAGGCCCTTCACCCGGGTGTGCTTGCCCGCGATGTGTCGGGCACCGTTGAGCTGGTTGGCGAGCACCTTGTACAGGATGTCGTTCACCAGCGTCGACTTGCCGGAGCCGCTGACGCCCGTCACCGCGGTGAACACACCGAGCGGGAAGTCCGCGTCGATCGACTTGAGGTTGTTCGCCCGGGCGCCCTGCACGGTGATGGCCCGCTTCAGGTTGACCTTGCGACGCTCGGCCGGCACCTCGATCGCGCGTCGGCCGGCGAGGTAGTCACCGGTGATCGACTCGCGGTTCTCGATGATGCCCTCGTACGAACCGGAGTGCACGACGTTGCCGCCGTTCACACCGGCACCGGGGCCGATGTCGACGACCCAGTCGGCCGTGCGGATCGTGTCCTCGTCGTGTTCGACGACGATGAGTGTGTTGCCGAGGTCCTTGAGCTTGACCAGGGTGTCGATGAGTCGACGGTTGTCGCGCTGGTGCAGGCCGATGCTCGGCTCGTCGAGCACGTACAGCACGCCCGTCAGCCCGGAGCCGATCTGCGTCGCCAGGCGGATGCGCTGCGCCTCGCCGCCGGAGAGGCCGCCGGCACCACGTGCCAGCGTGAGGTAGTTCAGGCCGACCTCGAGCAGGAACTCGAGGCGTGCGCGGATCTCGCGGAGGACCGCGGCGGCGATGTGCGCTTCACGGTCGGTCAGCGTCAGCTCGTCCATGAACGAGTACGCGTTGTCGAGCGACATGTCGGTGACGTCCGCGATGCTGCGGTCGTTGACCGTCACCGCGAGCACCTCGGGCTTGAGGCGGGTTCCCTCGCACACCGGGCACGGGACCTCGCGCAGGTACCCCTGGAAGCGCTGCCGCTGCGAGTCCGACTCGGCCTCGGCGAACTTGCGCTCGATGTAGGGCATGACGCCTTCGAACCCGCTCGTGTACCGCATCTCGCGGCCGAAGCGGTTGCGCCAGGAGACCGACACCTGGAAGTCCTTGCCGGTCAGGATCGACGCCTGCACCGCGGGGTCGAGCTGGCTCCACGGGGTGTCGAGCGAGAAGCCGAGCTCCTTGCCGAGGCCGCCGAGCAGCTTCTCGAAGTAGGAGTACAGCCCGCTCGTCCCGGTCCAGGGCAGCAGGACGCCGTCCCGCAACGAGGCCTCGGGGTCGCCGAGCACCAGGTCGGGGTCGACCGACATGCGGGTGCCGAGGCCGGAGCACTCGGGGCAGGCACCGAACGGCGCGTTGAACGAGAACGTGCGCGGCTCGATCTCGGTGAGCGCGAGCGGGTGGTTGTTCGGGCACGAGAGGTTCTCGGAGTAGTTCCGGACCGCTCCGGGCCCCTCGTGGTCCACCAGGTCGATGCCGACGGTGCCGTCGGTCAGGCGCAGGGCGGTCTCGAGCGAGTCGGTGAGACGACCGAGGATGTCGTCGCTCGCCACCAGGCGGTCGACGATGACCGAGATGTCGTGCTTGACCTGCTTCTTGAGCTTGGGCGGGTCGCTGAGCTGGATGCGCTCCCCGTCCACGATCGCGCGGGCGTAGCCGGACGCCGCGAGCTCCTGGAAGAGGTCGACGAACTCGCCCTTCTTCTTCGAGATCACGGGTGCGAGGACCTGGAAGCGGGTGCCGGTCTCGAACTGCATGAGCTGGTCGGCGATCTGCTGCACGGTCTGCTTGCTGATCACCTCGCCACACGTCGGGCAGTGCGGGACCCCGATGCGCGCCCAGAGCAGACGCATGTAGTCGTAGACCTCGGTGATCGTGCCGACCGTCGACCGCGGGTTGCGGTTGGTCGACTTCTGGTCGATCGACACCGCCGGCGAGAGCCCCTCGATGAAGTCGACGTCGGGGCGGTCGACCTGGCCGAGGAACTGGCGCGCGTAGGCGGACAGCGATTCGACGTACCGGCGCTGCCCCTCGGCGAAGATCGTGTCGAACGCCAGCGAGGACTTGCCCGAGCCGGACAGGCCGGTGAACACGACGAGCGAGTCGCGCGGGATCTCGAGGTCGACGTCACGGAGGTTGTGCACGCGCGCGCCGCGCACGCTGAGCGTGGAGGTGCTGTGCGGAGCGGTCCCGCCGGGGAGGTGGAGGTCAGCGGGCTCGCCGAAGGCGTTCCGGCCCGACGTCGAGGTACCGGGGTCAGAGGTGATGGTCATCGTCGTCGATTCTACGAAGCGGCACCGACATTCGGCCGGGATGGAGGGTCAGACGAGTGCGTCGAGAGCGAACGCGACGCCGGACGCACGCTCGCTCGCCGCCCAGAGCTGCGCTGCGACGGTGCGGTCCTGCGCCCGAGGTTCGGCCGCGACCACCGTGGCCGGGCCCCGGAGCTGCATCCAGCCCGCCGGGCCCCAGTACTCCCCCGAGCGCACGTCCGCACCGACGGCCGCGTGCACGAGCGGCTGGGCGCCGACGTCCTTGCCCTGGGCGACGATGCGCTGCGCCGGGCGGATCCACTCGGGTTCGGCTCTGGTCGGGCTGACGTCGGGACGGCCCGGCGACAGGCGGTCGAGCGACAGGCCGGGGTGCGCGACGACGCTCGACACGGATGAGCCCGAGTCGGCCAGTCGCTCGGCGAGCTCGAAGCCGAACAGCATCACGGCGAGCTTGCTCCTGGCGTACTGGCGGTGGCTCGAGTACCGACCGACGCCGAGCGGATCGGTCGCGTCGAGCTGGGCGAATCGGTGGGCGATCGACCCGAGGTGCACGACCCGGCCGGCTCGTCGTTCGAGCAGGGGCAGGACCCGGGCGGTCCACGCGAAGTGCCCGAGGTGGTTCGTACCGATCTGCAGTTCGGTGCCCTGTGCCGTGCTCCCCCGCGTCGACGCCCCGACGACCCCGGCGTTGTTCACGACCGCGTCGACGCCGTCGGGTTCCAGCGCGGCGAGTTCGTCGGCAGCGGCACTGACCGAGTCGAGGTCGGCGAGGTCGAGGTGGACGTGGGCGAGCGAGGCCCCGTCGACGTGCCGACGGATGCTGCGCTCGGCGGCGTCCGCCCGGCCGCGGTCGCGCGTCGCCAGCACCACACGGTGCCCCGC
This sequence comes from Curtobacterium sp. MCLR17_044, assembly GCF_003234435.1. Lineage (NCBI taxonomy): Bacteria > Bacillati > Actinomycetota > Actinomycetes > Micrococcales > Microbacteriaceae > Curtobacterium > Curtobacterium sp. MCLR17_044. The sequence goes on from NZ_QKTC01000005.1 coordinate 77,293, forward strand.
CGAGGCGAGCTGCTCGGCGGCGTGGTAGCCGAGCCCGGCGCTCGCACCGGTGACGACGACCGTGCGGGCGCCGTCAGCTGACATGTCCGGCCGACTCCATCTGGCGCAGGGCCTTCTTCAGGTCCTGCACCTCGTCGCGCAGTCGCGCCGCGAGCTCGAACTTCAGCTCCGCCGCAGCCTGCAGCATCTGGTCGTTCAGGTCGGCGATGGTGGCACCGAGCTGCGTCGCACCCTCGCCCGCGATGCCGCCGCGCTTGAGGTTCGGCGTGGGCGACCGACGGCCGTCGGTGCCGGGGCGACCCTGCAGGAGCGCCTTTGTGTCGTCGTTCTCGCGCTGCAGGACCTCGGTGATGTCCGCGATCTTCTTGCGCAGCGGCTGGGGGTCGATGCCGCGCTCCAGGTTGTAGGCGACCTGCTTCTCACGACGGCGATCCGTCTCCTCGATCGCGGTCTTCATCGAGTCGGTCATCTTGTCGGCGTACATGAGCACCTGGCCCGACACGTTGCGGGCAGCACGACCGATCGTCTGGATGAGCGACGTCGACGAGCGGAGGAAGCCTTCCTTGTCGGCGTCGAGGATCGCGACGAGCGACACCTCGGGCAGGTCGAGGCCCTCGCGCAGCAGGTTGATGCCGACGAGCACGTCGTAGACGCCCTGCCGCAGCTCGGTCAGCAGCTCGACGCGCTTCAGGGTGTCGACGTCGGAGTGCAGGTAGCGGACGCGCACACCGGCGTTCCCGAGGAAGTCGGTGAGTTCCTCCGCCATGCGCTTGGTCAGCGTGGTGACGAGGACGCGCTCGTCCTTCTCGACCCGCAGCTTGATCTCCTCGAGCAGGTCGTCGATCTGGCCGTCGCTCGGCTTGACCACGATCTCGGGGTCGATCAGGCCGGTCGGGCGGATGATCTGCTCGACCACGCTGTCGGTGACCCCGAGCTCGTAGCGCCCCGGGGTGGCCGACAGGTAGACCTTCTGCCCGACGCGCTCGAGGAACTCCTCCCACTTCAGCGGGCGGTTGTCCATCGCGCTCGGCAGGCGGAACCCGTGCTCGACGAGGGTGCGCTTGCGCGAGGCGTCACCCTCGTACATCGCGCCGATCTGCGGCACGGTGACGTGCGACTCGTCGATGACGATGAGGAAGTCGTCGGGGAAGTAGTCGATGAGGCAGTGCGGCGCTTCGCCCGGACCACGGCCGTCCATGTGCCGCGAGTAGTTCTCGATGCCCGAGCAGAACCCGATCTGCTCCATCATCTCGATGTCGAACGTGGTGCGCATCCGGAGGCGCTGGGCCTCGAGCAGCTTGCCCTGGCCCTCGAGCTCGGCGAGCCGTTCCGCGAGTTCTTCCTTGATGGAGGCGATCGCGCGGTGCATCACGTCGGTGTCCGCGACGTAGTGCGAGGCCGGGAAGATCGACACCGCGGGCAGGTCGTCGATGACGTTGCCGGTGAGCGGGTGCAGCGAGGAGAGCGCTTCGATCTCGTCACCGAACATCTCGATGCGGATCGCGTGCTCTTCGTACATCGGGATGATCTCGATGGTGTCGCCGCGCACCCGGAACGTGCCCCGGGCGAAGTCGACGTCGTTGCGCTGGTACTGCATGGCGACGAACTTGCGCACGAGCTGGTCGCGGGAGATCGTCTGGCCCACGTGGAGCGCGACCGATGCGTTCATGTACTGCTCGGGGGTGCCGAGACCGTAGATGCAGGAGACGGTGGACACCACCACGGTGTCGCGACGGCTGAGCAGCGAGTTCGTCGTGGAGTGCCGGAGTCGTTCGACCTCGGCGTTGACGGAGGAGTCCTTCTCGATGAAGGTGTCCGTCTGCGGGACGTACGCCTCGGGCTGGTAGTAGTCGTAGTACGAGACGAAGTACTCGACCGCGTTGTTCGGCATCAGGCTGCGGAACTCGTTGGCGAGCTGGGCCGCGAGCGTCTTGTTGTGCGCGAGCACGAGTGTCGGCCGCTGCACCTGCTCGATGAGCCACGCGGTCGTCGCCGACTTGCCGGTACCGGTCGCACCCAGCAGCACGACGTCGGTCTCACCGGCGTTGATCCGCCCGGCGAGTTCCGCGATGGCCGCGGGCTGGTCGCCACTCGGCGAGTACTCGCTGATGACCTCGAACGGACGCACCGCTCGGGTCGGTTCGATCGCAACACCCATGGGGACAACGGTAGTCGGCACCCCTGACACCGAGGACCGCTGCTCGCCCTCGGCGTACTGTCCGCTGCAAGCAGGCTCCAAGTCGACTGATGGTCAACGGGCATACCGTCCGATCCGTTCAGTCACCCGACTCCTTCCCACTCCCCCGAAGAGGCCTCATGACCACGGCGACCCCGGCCGCACCGATCAAGGGCACCCCGTTCCGCGGACGCATCCGCGGACGCGTGCTCGTCCTGCTCTGCTGCATGTACGCGATCTCGTACATCGACCGGACGAACATCTCGACGGCGCTGCCGCACATCACCGAGGAGTTCGGGTTCAACGAGGCGACCGCCGGTCTCATCGTCTCCGCGTTCTCGTTGCCGTACGCCCTGCTGCAGGTGTTCGGCGGCACGATCAGCGAGAAGTTCGGCCCGCGCCGGGCGCTCTTCGTCATCACGGTGATCTGGGGCGTCGCGACGCTCTGGACCGGGTTCGCGGTCGGCTTCTGGACCCTCTTCGCCGCGCGGGCCCTGCTCGGGCTGAGCGAGGCCGCCGCGTTCCCGACCGCCACGCAGGCGATGAGCCGGTGGATCCCCCGCGACCGGAACGGCTTCGCCCAGGGCGTGGTGCACTCCGCGGCACGGCTCGGCAACGCGCTGGCCCCGCTCATCGTCGCGTGGGTGATCGGGGCGACGGGCAGCTGGCGTTGGGCGTTCTTCGCCACTGCGTTGCTGTCCCTGGCGTGGGCCGTCGTCTGGTTCGTCTGGTTCCGCGACAAGCCCGAGTCCGCGAAGGGCATCACGCAGGTCGAGCTCGCCGAGCTCCCGCCGGTCGAGACCCGCGCGACCCGTCCCCCGGTGCCGTGGCGGCAGCTGGCGAAGCAGATCCTGCCGGTCACCTTCGTCGACTTCGGGTACGGCTGGACCCTCTGGGTGTTCCTCACCTGGCTCCCGACGTTCCTCAGCTCCACCTACGGCCTGGAGATCGGCGACTTCGCCCTGTTCACCACCCTCATCCTGCTGGCCGGTGTCGTCGGGGACACCGTCGGCGGGATGCTCAGCGACCGCATCATCCACCGCGGCGGGAACACCCGGAACGCCCGCCGGACCATCCTGGTGATCGGGCTCGGCGGCTCGCTCCTCTGCCTCATCCCGCTCGTGATCGGGCAGGGCCTGCTCGTCGCGACGATCTCGCTGGCCCTGTCGTTCTTCTTCCTCGAGCTCTGCAACGCCAACCTCTGGGCGATCCCGATGGACGTGGCGCCGCAGTGGTCCGGCACGGCCTCGGGCTTCATGAACACCGGGTTCGGCATCGCCGGTGTCGTCTCGCCCATCGTGTTCGGTCTGCTCATCGACGCCTCGGGGTGGCAGGTGCCCTTCGCGCTCTCCTGCGTCCTGCTCGGAGCCGCGGCCGTCGTCGCGTGGTTCATGAAGCCCCAGCGGCTGACGTCCACCGACGGCGTGCTCGAGATCGGCACCCCGAAGGCCGAGCAGCGCTCGGCCTGACGGCCGGCAGCCGGTGCGCGGACCGTGCACCGGCCCTGGTGGTCCGCACGCGACGGCCGGGAGGCGCGGGTCGGGCCCGCCACGTGCCTCCCGGCCGTCGCGCCACGTGTCCACCGCCCCGCACGGCTGGTGCGAGCGTGCGGGCGAGCGCTCAGCGCGCGGCGCGGCGCCCGACGTCGTCGGTCTCGCCGACGAGGGCGTCGTCCGGCTCCACCGGTTCCGGCGACCGCTGCGGCACCGCCGCGCCTGCGGACCGACGCACCCGCGCCGCTCGCGACGCCCGTGAAGACAACGACGGCCGCCCGGTCAGCGGCACGCTGAGGGGCGTCCACCGGAACAGCTCGGTCACCGCGACGGACAGCACCAGCACGAGCACGTAGGTGACGAGCGTGAGCCACGGTCGTGGCACGACGGCCTCGAGCCAGCTGTCGCCGTAGAGCAGGATCCAGATGACGAACGGGTGGCTCAGGAAGATGCCGAACGAGCGATCGGACGCGTAGTCGACGAACCGGGCGGTCCGGCTCCCGGGGCGCCGTCGATCCGCCCAGGCCGCGCCGATCGCCAGGAACCCGACGAACACCGCGGTGCTCCAGACCACCTGGACCGGCTGCAGCGGCGTCCCCGCGGCGTAGAGGGACTGCCCGAGGCCGACCTGCAGCGCCCACACACCGAGGGTGAGCCCACCGACGCCGGCGAACGCCCACAGGACCGAACGGCGGTGGACCCGGATGAACCGCAGGAACGCATCCGCGTGGTCGGCGGCGATCGCCCCCGAGACGATGAAGAAGACGTACGAGAAGAAGAACTGCTTCTGGTACCCCTGCATCCACGCGTCGCTCGCCGGGAAGTACTTGTACCCGGCGAACACCACCAGCTGGACCAGGAACGCCACGACCAGCACGGTCACGTGGTGCCCACGGGTCCGGCGCACCAGCCAGACGATCACCGGCAGGAGCAGGTACACCTGCATCGTCACGAGCAGGAAGTACAGGTGGTACCACGAGGTGCCGGTGACGATGCCCTCGGCCGCGGTGCGCACCAGGTCGGGGACGTCGCCACGGCGGGTGGGACTCAGCAGCCACGCCGCCGCGACGTAGACGAACGACCACGCCAGGTAGGGCACGCCCACGAGCAGGAACCGCTTCGGCCAGAACTGCGCCATCGGCCTCGGGCGCAAGGTGTAGCTGTACACGAGCACGAACGCGGTCAGCGAGAAGAAGACCAGCCGGGTGAAGTGCAGCAGGGCGAGCAGCGCGTTCAGCCCGACGTCGTCGGTGGCGGCGGTGTGGCTCGTGGTGTGCACCCCGATCACGCACGCGAACGTGAGGATGCGGAGCACGTCGACCTCGTACAGGTGCCGGGGCTTGCCCTCGGCCGTCCGCGTCGGCGTCTGCACCCCCGGCTCGTCGCCGGTCGATGCCGGGGACACGCGTGATGGTCCGTTCACGATGGTCGGGCCATGGTCCGGACCTTCGCGCGCTGCACCTTGCCGGTGGGTGCACGCGGCAGGTCGGGCACGACGATGACCTCGACCGGTCGGCGGAACCGGGTCAGTTGTGCCTCGGCCCGGGCAACGAGATCGGCCACGAGGGCTGCGCGGTCGACGGGTTCGTCGGGCTGCGGGATCACGTAGGCGATCGGGACGGCACCGAGCACGTCGTCGGGGCGGCCGACGACGACCGCCTCGAGCACGCGGGGGTCGCCGAGCAGGACGTCCTCGACCTCGGACGGGTAGACCTTCTCGCCACCGCGGTTGATGACGTCGTCGGAGCGTCCGGCCAGTGACACCCAGCCGTCGGTGCTGACGGACCCGACGTCACCGGTGTGGAGCCAGCCATCGGCGTCGAACCGCTCGGGCGCGCGGCCACCCAGGTATCCCCGGACGATCCCCTCGCCCCGCACCCACAGCGCACCGATCTCGCCGGCGGGCAGCACCGAGCCGTCCTCGCCGCGGACCTGCACCTCGGACCCGACCGGCACCCCGACGGTGCCGGGCCGGGCGGGTTCGTCGAGCGGCGTCGCCGTGATCTGCGAGGCGCCTTCGGTCATGCCCCAGCTCACGACGAGCGGCACGTCTCCGAGGGCGGCGCGCACCGGATCGGGCAGCGGCGCCGACGCGCTGCGCACGAACCGCAGGCCCGGCGGGAACCCGAGCGGCCCGGTCTTCGCCAGCACGGCCAGGACGGCCGGGACGGCGTTCAGCCAGGTGATCCGTCGTTCCGCGAGCAGGTCCCAGAACCCGGTCCGACGGAAGCGCCGGTCGAGCACGAGGGTCGCGCCGGCGACGAGCGTCGCGAGCAGTCCGACCACCTCGGCGTTGACGTGGAACAGCGGCAAGGAGTTGAACCCGCGGTCGTCCGGCACGAGCCGGTTGTGCCGTGCGACGGCCCGGGCGACGAACAGCAGCTGCGTCTCGGGCAGCTCGACGCCCTTCGGCGTGCCGGTCGAACCGGAGGTGAACAGCACGACGGACCCCTGGCCCGGCGCGTGCGGGCTGTCGGCGGGCAGGTCGCCGTCACGGACGGCGGTCGGGAGGAACGTGGCCGGGTCGATCCCGCTCGCCGGTGCCCCGGGGACGGTCCCGTCCACCGCGCGGTCCGACACGACGATGGACGCGCCGCCGATCAGGTCGGCGAGACGGCCGGGCTCGGTGGCCGGCTGGCCGGTGTCGACGGGGATCGCCCGGCGACCGGAGGCGACGGCGCTCAGGTGCACGACCGCGAACGCGAGCGGGTCACCCACGTCGACCAGGACGGCACCCGACGGGGCGATGCCGATCGCGTCGAAGGTCCGCGACCAGGCGGTCACCGCGTCGTCGAGCGCGCGGTAGGTGAGGACGCGCCCCGAGCGGGCGTCCTCGAGGAAGTGGCGCACGCCCCCGTCGGCCGCACGGGCCCGGATGAGCGAGCGCAGGTCGGGTTCATCACGAACGGGCTGCACGCAGGAAGGCTATTGCGCGACGCTATGAGCGGTCAGAGGGAACAGCGGGATCTGTGGAGAACCGGTGCAGCATCCACTGCCACAGCGGGAGCATCCGGGGGACGCCGTCACGGGTGAGCGGCGTCGAGTCCTTGATGATCAGGGAGTGCGCCTTGCCCTCGCCGCCGAGGTCGGTGAGGATCGCGTGCGGGTCCGCTCCGGCGAGTGGCGGTGCGGTGTCCGTCTCGAACGGCCCGGACACACCGCTCAGCCCGAGGACGTCCCACGAACCGGTGATGCGGGGGCCGAACGTGTCACGGACGTCGTCGATGGCGTACATCCGGTCCACCGGTGTCCGGCCCGGGCGGTCCATCCACGCTGCGTGCGCCGGTCCGCGGGACTCCACGGGTGACGAGAACATCAGCGCGCCGTGGACACTGCGGATGTGCGCGATGTACGCCGCCTCTCCGCCGCCCTGCGAGTGCCCGGCCACGACGATGTCGTTCCAGACGATGCGGTCGTCGCCCTGGACGAACCGCCCCCAGCCGCCGTCGGGGTCGTGGTCGTCGAGGTACGCGACGGCGTCCCGGAAGCGCGAGACGATCGACCCGGCCGGACTCACCGCACTGAACGCCGAGGGCCGCGTGCCGTCGAAGCGGTTCCGCTGCACCATGCCGTAGCAGCGTGCGTTCGCCTCACACGTGCCGGACAGGGTGCGGCCCAGGTTCCAGTAGTCGAGGCCGAGCACGTGGTAGCCGTCGGCCAGAGCTGCTCCGAGGAACCGCTGGTACTCCGCGGGACGGGATCGGGTCGCCGGCAGGAACAGCAGGAGCGGACCGTCAGCCGAGGTGCGTGCGGCGAAGTCGTCGCGGTTAGGGGTGAGCCGCTCACCGTTCACCGTTCCGAGCCGGAACCGGTGGAACTCCCCCGCTGGCCCGTGTTCGTCACCCGACGGCCGTTCGTGCACCGCGACGCGACCGTTGTCCGCCACTCGCTGGGCACCGAGGACGTTCGCGGCGACGAGCGACGCGCCCCCGATCGCCACGAGGACGATCGCGGCGAGGACGAGCAGCAGGCGGTGGCTCATGGAGTGATCCGCGCCCACACCTCGTCAGCGGAGCGGATCGTCTGCTCGAGCGTCCCGGTGGCGTCGACGACGTGGTCGGCGAGGGCGAGACGGTCGGCATCGCTCGCCTGGGCGGCGACGCGGCGCTCGGCCTCGTCACGGGGCATGCCGCGGTGCTCGACGAGCCGTTCGATGCGCTGCGCCGCGGGGGCGTCGACCACCACGACGGCGTCGAACCGGAGCGGACGCGAGCCGCGGGCCTCGGCGAGCAACGGCACGTCGTAGACCACCACGGCGTCGGGGTCGGCGGCCTCGGCGGCGTCGAACGCCTGCTGCGCGAGCCGCCAGACCTCGGGGTGCGTGATGGCTTCGAGGTCCTTCCGCGCCGCGGGGTCCGCGAACACGATCGACCCGAGCGCCGGCCGGTCAAGCGAACCGTCGGCAGCGATCACCGACGGACCGAACCGCTCGGCGACCTGCGCCAGGCCCGGGCTGCCCGGTGCCACGGCGTCCCGAGCCAGTCGGTCAGCGTCGACGACGACGGCCCCGTGCTCGGCCCAGCGCCGGGAGACGGTCGACTTGCCCGCGGCGATGCCGCCCGTGAGTCCGATGATGTGCACGGCAACAGGGTAACGACCCCGATGCCCGGAAACGCCGGAAGCCCGGCACCCTGTCAGGGGTGCCGGGCTTCCGGTCGGGACGAACCGCTCGATCAGTTGTTGGTCGAGCTGAGCTTCTCGCGGAGTGCAGCGAGCGACGCGTCGTCGGCCAGGGGGCTCGCGCCACCCGTCTCGCCGGCGAACGACGAGGTCGACGACGACGAGGAAGCCGTGGCCGGGAGGTCGAAGCCACCCTGCGCCTCGTCGGCGATGGTCTTCGCGACCTGCGCCTTGTGGGCTTCCCAACGACCCTGGGCGGCCGCGTACTGGCCCTCCCACTCGGTGCGCTGCGTGTCGTAGCCCTCGAGCCACTCGTTGGTCTCCGGGTCGAAGCCCTCGGGGTACTTGTAGTCACCCTTGTCGTCGTACTCGGTCGGCATGCCGTAGAGCGCCGGGTCGAACTCGTCGCTCTCCGGGTCGACGCCCTCGTTCGCCTGCTTGAGGCTGAGCGAGATGCGGCGACGGTCGAGGTCGATGTCGATGATCTTGACGAAGACCTCGTCGTTGACCGAGACGACCTGCTCGGCGAGCTCGACGTGCTTGTTCGAGAGCTCCGAGATGTGCACGAGGCCCTCGATGCCGTCGGCAACGCGGACGAAGGCACCGAACGGGACGAGCTTCGTGACCTTGCCCGGTGCGATCTGACCGATCGCGTGGGTGCGGGCGAAGACCTGCCACGGGTCCTCCTGCGTCGCCTTGAGCGAGAGCGACACGCGCTCGCGGTCCAGGTCGACCTCGAGGATCTCGACGGTGACTTCCTGACCGACCTCGACGACCTCGCTGGCGTGCTCGATGTGCTTCCAGCTGAGCTCGGAGACGTGGACGAGACCGTCGACGCCGCCGAGGTCCACGAACGCACCGAAGTTGACGATCGAGGACACGATGCCCTTGCGGACCTGGCCCTTGTGGAGGTTGTTGAGGAACGTCGTCCGGGACTCGGACTGCGTCTGCTCGAGGAGCGCACGGCGCGACAGGACCACGTTGTTGCGGTTCTTGTCGAGCTCGAGGATCTTCGCCTCGATCTCCTGGCCGAGGTACGGCGTCAGGTCGCGGACACGACGGAGCTCGATGAGCGAGGCGGGGAGGAAGCCACGGAGGCCGATGTCGACGATGAGACCGCCCTTGACGACCTCGATGACCGTTCCGGTCACGACGCCGTCGGACTCCTTGATCTTCTCGACGTCGCCCCACGCACGCTCGTACTGCGCGCGCTTCTTCGACAGGATGAGGCGGCCTTCCTTGTCCTCCTTCTGGAGAACCAGGGCCTCGACCTCGTCGCCGACCTCGACGACCTCGTTGGGGTCGACGTCGTGCTTGATCGAGAGCTCGCGCGAGGGGATGACGCCCTCGGTCTTGTAACCGACGTCGAGGAGGACCTCGTCGCGGTCGATCTTCACGACGGTGCCGGAGATGAGATCACCGTCGTTGAAGAACTTCAGGGTCTTCTCGACCTCGGCCAGGAAGTCATCAGCCGAACCGATGTCGTTGATGGCGACCTGCTTAGGAGCCTTGGTCGTAGTGGTTGTCATGTAGAGATTGCTCCGAACGGACATGAGTCGGGCCATGGCGTGCGGGGACTCGGCCCCCGTGGTGCACCGCCGTGGCGATTGATTGAGTGGCGCGGATTGCGCCGCACAAGTCTAACCGCACCGGCGGAGGCCCCACAACCGGGCGTGTCGACGGCGCGTCACCCGACCAGGGCGGTCCGCAGGGTGTCGAGGCCGATGCTGCCGAGCGAGAGCGCACGGTGGTGGAACGCCTTCAGGTCGAAGTCGGCTCCCTCGCGGGCGGCGACCTCGTCGCGGATGGACTCCCAGACGCGCTGACCCACCTTGTACGAGGGGGCCTGCCCCGGCCACCCGAAGTACCGGGCGACCTCGAACCGGACGAACGCCGGGTCCATGTTCACGTTCTGCCCCATGAAGTCGAGCGCGTACTCCCACGTCCAGCCGCCGCCGTCGGGGTTCGTCTTCTGCAGGTGCACGCCGATGTCGAGCACGATGCGGGCCGCACGCATGCGCTGCCCGTCGAGCATGCCGAGGCGGTCACCGTCGTCGTCGAGGAACCCGAGCTGCTCCATCAGCCGTTCGGCGTACAGCGCCCAGCCCTCGACGTGCCCGGAGGACCCGGAGAGCTGCCGGCGCCACGTGTTCAGCTCGCCGCGGTTGTAGACGCCCTGGCTGATCTGCAGGTGGTGTCCGGGGACACCCTCGTGGTATACCGTCGTCTTCTCGCGCCAGGTGCCGAACTCGGTGACGCCCTCGGGCACGGACCACCACATGCGGCCGGCACGGGAGAAGTCGTCGGAGGGGCCGCTGTAGTAGATGCCGCCCTCCTGGGTGGGGGCGATCCGGCACTCCAGGCGACGGATCGGGTCCGGGATGTCGAAGTACGTCCCGGCCATCGCGGCGATCGACGCGTCGCTCGTCTCCTGCATCCACCGCTGCAGCGCGTCGGTGCCGTGCAGGATCCGGGACGGGTCGGTGTCGAGCACCTCGATCGCCCGGGCGACGCTCGCACCGGACTCGATGCGGTCGGCGATGCGCTCCTGCTCGTCCCGCATCCGCGCGAGTTCCTCGAGGCCCCACTCGTACGTCTCGTCGAGGTCGACGACCGCGCCGAGGAACCGGCGCGAGTGCAGCTCGTAGGCCTCGCGACCGACGGCGTCGACGGGGGTGGCGAGCGGCAGCAGCTCGTGCTCCAGGAACTGTCCGAACGAGCGGTAGGCCGCCGCGGCGACCTCGGCACCGCGGTGCAGGTCGGCTCGGAGCGTCTCCGGCACGGGGCCGTCGCCCTCGAACGCCGCGGAGTCGGCCAGCTGACGGAACATCCCGCCGTCGGCGCCGGTTCGCGCCGCCTGCTCGGCGATGAGCGCGACCTGGCGCTTCGCCGGGGTAACGTCCTCGCGGGTGCCCTCGAGCAGGGTCTCGCGGATGCCCTCGAGCGCATCCGGCAGCGCCTGCAGCCGACTCGCGATGTCCTGCCAGTCACCCTCGGTCGCGGTCGGCATCAGGTCGATGATCTCCCGCACCGACTGCGCCGGGCTCGCGATGACGTTGAGGTCGCGGAGGTGCAGCTTGCGCTCGTACGACTCCTGCACCAGGTCCAGCTCGGCGCCGAGGTCGGCCTTCGTCACCTGGTCCACCGAGTCGACGGCGGGAGCGGCGTCGAGCGCACGCTTCGCACCGCGCGCGGCCTCGGCCATCGCGGCGGCGCCGGCGGGCGAGGTGTCGCCGTACTCCCCCGTGCGCCCCGGGACGCCGATGTACGTGGCGGTCGTCGGGTCGAGGTCGACGAGGGTGGTGACCCAGTCCTCGGCGACGCGGTCAACGGCGGACGGCTGGCGGACAGGACGCTCTTCGCTCATGCCCCGACCCTACCGACACGCGGGTCGGCAGGAATCCCGAGCCGCCCGGGTCAGTGGGCGGCGCTCTCCCAGTTCGGCCCCACACCGACCGAGACGTCGAGCGGGACGCTCAGCTCGGCGGCGCTGCCCATCCGGGTGCGGAGGATCTCCTCGACACGCTCCTGCTCCCCGGGCGCGACCTCGAGGATGAGCTCGTCGTGCACCTGGAGCAGCAGGTGCGACTGCAGCTCGCCGTCGCGCAGGTCGTCGGCGACCCCGAGCATCGCGATCTTGATGATGTCGGCGGCCGAACCCTGGATCGGGGCGTTCAGCGCGGCGCGTTCGGCGTTCTCGCGCAGGACCCGGTTCGGGCTCTTCAGGTCGGGGAACGGGCGACGGCGACCGAAGATCGTCTCGGTGTAGCCGTCCCCGCGCGCCTGCTCGACGACGTTGCGCAGGTAGTCGCGCACCGCACCGAAGCGGGCGAAGTACTCGGTCATCAGGGTGCGGGCCTCGGACTGCTCGATGCGCAGCTGCTTCGACAGACCGAAGGCGCTCAACCCGTAGGCCAGGCCGTAGGACATCGCCTTGACCTTGGTGCGCATCTCGTTGGAGACCTCGGACGGGTCGACGCCGAACACCCGCGCGCCGACGAAGCGGTGCAGGTCCTCGCCCTCGTTGAAGGCCTGGATCAGCCCCGGGTCGCCGGAGAGGTGCGCCATGATCCGCATCTCGATCTGCGAGTAGTCGGCGGTGACGAGCGTCGTGTACGGCTCAGCGACCGCGAACGCCGACCGGATCCGGCGACCGACGGCCGTCTTCACCGGGATGTTCTGCAGGTTCGGGTCGGTCGACGAGACCCGGCCGGTGCTCGTACCGGTCTGCTCGTACCGGGTGTGGATGCGACCGTCGACCACGGCGGCGTCGAGCGTGTCGACGATCTGCCGGAGCTTCGTGGCGTCGCGGTGCTGCAGCAGGAGCCCGAGGAACGGGTGCGGGTGCTGTTCCTGCAGGTCGGCCAGGCTCGCGGCGTCGGTCGAGAACCCGGTCTTGGTCTTGCGGGTCTTCGGCATCGCGAGCTCGGTGAACAGGACCTCCTGCAGCTGCTTCGGCGATCCGAGGTTGACCTCGTGCCCGATCTCGGCGAAGGCCTGCTGCGCGAGTTCGGCGGCGCGCTCCCCGAGCTCCTTCGACAGGCCGGTCAGCACGGGGCGGTCGATGCCGACGCCGATGGTCTCCATGCCGGCCAGTACCGACACGAGCGGCAGCTCGATGTCGTCGAGGACCTGCAGCGAGGACGCGTCGATCCGGGCGCGCAGGGCCGTGGTGACGCGGAGCACGAACCACGCGTGCACCCCGACGTTGACGGGGTCGGTCTCGGGGACCAGCTGGTTCGGGTCTGCCGTCGGCAGTTCTTCGCCGAGCTCCTGGTAGACGAGGTCGGACAGTGGCTGTCCCTGCTTGCCGGGCTGCGCGAGCCACCCCATGATCCGGGCGTCGCCGGCGATGCCGTTCACGACGAAGCCGGCCGTGCCGAGCGCCTTGATCGCGGCCTTGGCATCGTGGAAGTGCTTCGGGGCGTCGGAGGCGAACCAGGCCGAGAGCTGCTCGTAGTCCTTCGCGCCGCTGCCGCCCGGCACCAGCACGGCGTCGTCGTGGGTCGCGATGCCGATGGCGCTGAGGCGTCCGTCGATGACCTCGACCGCGACGCCGTAGCCGTTCGCCGCCTCGGTCGCGTTGCGGCGCTCGAGCCAGTATCCGAGCTCTTCGTCGATCAGCGTCTTGACGGGCGGCGGGGTCGGCGCGCCGTCGGTGACGGTGCCCTCGGCCGCGGGCTCAGCGGGGTCGCCCGACCCGGCCACCTTGAAGACGCGGTCGAGGAGCGTGCGGAACTGCAGCTTGGCGAAGAGCTCGCGCACCGCGGTCTCGTCGACCGGGCGGAGTGCGACGTCGGCGGGACCGACGGGCAGCTCGACGTCGGTGACCAGGCGGTTGAGCCGGCGGTTCCGGATCGCCCGGTCCTGCTGCTCGCGCAGGTTGTTGCCGACGACGCCCTTGATCTCGTCGGCGTGCTCGAGGACGCCGTCGAGCGACCCGTACTGAGTGACCCACTTGACCGCGGTCTTCTCGCCGACCTTGTCGATGCCGATCAGGTTGTCGCTGGTCTCGCCGACGAGTGCGGCGATGTCGGGGTACTGGTGGGGCTCGATGCCGTAGCGCTCGTAGACCTTGTCGCGGTCGTAGCGGGTGAGTTCGGAGACACCGCGGACGGACGGGTAGAGCAGCGTGACGTCGTCGTTGACGAGCTGGATCGAGTCGCGGTCGCCGGAGACCACGTAGACCCTGAAGCCCTGGTCGGCACCCTGCTTGGAGAGGGTCGCGAGGATGTCGTCGGCCTCGTAGTCCTCTTTCGTGACGGTGGTGATGCCCATCGCCTCGAGCGCCTGCTGCAGGAGCGGGATCTGGCCCTTGAACTCGGCCGGGGTCTCGGAGCGGGTGCCCTTGTACTCGGCGTACTCACGCGTTCGGAACGAGAACCGGGAGATGTCGAACGCCACCGCCAGGTGGGTGGGCTTCTCGCGCTGCAGGAGCATCAGCAGCATCGAGATGAAGCCGTGGATCGCGTTGGTGTGCTGCCCCTCGCGGTTCACGAAGCTGTCGACCGGCAGCGCGTAGAAGGCCCGGAAGGCGAGCGAGTGGCCGTCGATGACCATGAGGGTAGGCTTTGCGGAGTCCGACACCCGGACAGCCTACCGACGCCCGCTGACACGGAAGGTCGACGCAGACCGTGACCGACGACACCACATCGACCACGATCGATCCCCGCATCGACGAACGCGGCATGGGCGAGCTGGCCGAGAAGATGGGCATGGTCATCACCGAGCTCTCGGCCGAGCGCACGGTCGGTTCGATCCCCGTCGAGGGCAACCGCCAGCCGGTCGGCCTGCTGCACGGCGGCGCCTACGTCGTCCTCGCGGAGAGCCTCGGTTCGATGGCCGCGAACGTGCACGCCGGGCCCGGCCGCTACGCCGTCGGCATCGAGCTCAGCGCCTCGCACTCCCGCAGCGCCACGAGCGGCATCGTCACGGGCACGTGCACCGCCATCCACCTGGGCGGCACGCTCACCACCCACGAGATCGTCCTGACCGACGACCAGGGTCGTCGCTGCTCCACCGTGCGGATCACGAACATGATCCGCGAGCGACGCTGACCGACGGACCCACGACTCAGTCCTCCGGCGGCCGCTGCAGCAGCAGGCGGGCGTCGCCGAACCCGAGCCGCCGGTAGAGCCGTTCGCCGTCCACGCTCGAGTGCACCGACGTCCGCTCCACGCCGAGCTCGTCGGCGAGCTCGAGCAGCGCCGTCACGAGGCGTCCGGCGACGCCGGAACCGCGCAGCTCCGGGTGCACGTAGACCGTCTGCAGCTCAGCGGCGAACCGGTCACCGTCGACGTGCGGCGCCGGCGGTCGCGGGTGGACCGCCAGCCACGCCATGCCGAGCACCACGCCGTCCCGCTCGGCGACCACGCACCGGTGCGACTCCCGGTGACGGGCGGCGAAGTCCGTCATCGCCCTGCGGTACTCCCCCGGCGTCTGCACCGGTGAGCGGCCGTCCTCGTCGACGCTCCACCGCCACCGCAGGTCCGCCACCGCCGGCATGTCGTCAGGCCGGGAAGCCCGGATCACCACGTCGTCCATGGCTCCAGCCTGCCAGGTGGTCGCGGCACACGCCCCGCCCCCGGACGCAGGAACGCCGCCGACCCCAGGGGGTCCGGCGGCGTTCCGTGAGCGACGGTGGTGCGCTGGACTACTTCTTGGCGCTGAGCTGCTCGATGATCGCCTTGGCGACGTCGTGCATGGTCAGGCGGCGGTCCATCGAGGCCTTCTGGATCCAGCGGAACGCCTCGGGCTCGGTGAGGCCCATCTTCTCGTTCAGCAGGCCCTTGGCACGGTCGACGAGCTTGCGGGTCTCGAAGCGCTCGACGAGGTCGGCGACCTCGGCTTCGAGCGTGATGATCTGCTGGTACCGCGAGAGGGCGATCTCGATCGCGGGGAGCAGGTCGTTCGGGGTGAAGGGCTTGACCACGTAGGCCAGCGCACCGGCCTCGGTGGCACGCTCGACGAGGTCCTTCTGGCTGAACGCGGTCAGCAGGACGACGGGTGCGATGTGGTTCTTGGACAGCTTCTCGGCTGCGGAGATGCCGTCGAGCTGGGGCATCTTGACGTCCATCACGACGAGGTCGGGGCGGAGGTCGGTCGCGAGCTGGACGGCGGTCTCACCGTCACCGGCCTCACCGACCACGTCGAACCCGTTGTCGCGGAGGATCTCCACGATGTCGAGGCGGATGAGCGACTCGTCCTCGGCGACGACGACGCGACGGGGTGCTGGTGCTGTTGCTTCTGTGTCACTCACGGACGAAAGCCTACTAGACGACGGAAGTGCCGTATCCCAGACCACGCAGATCGATGCTCGGTACGAGTGGCGGGACGCGGGTCCGAACTGCCCCGCACGCCGTGAGCGATTTCGTACGAGTGGCGGGACTTGAACCCGCACGCCGTGAGGCAGAGCATTTTGAGTGCCCCGTGTCTGCCGATTCCACCACACTCGCGAGGACTCCAGGCTAGCAGGACGCGCGCACCACCCCGGTCGCCGCCGGGAGCGACAACTCGAACACGGCGCCGCCCAGGGTGCCGTCCTCGCCGTACCGCAGCCCGCCGCCGTGCGCCTCGGCGATGCCCCGCGCGATGGGGAGCCCGAGCCCCGCTCCGCCCGAGCGGGCGTCCCGTGCGGCCTCGAGCCGGACCAACCGGTCGAACACCCGCTCACGGTGTTCCACGGGGATCCCCGGCCCGTCGTCCTCGACCCGCACCACGGGGCCGGGTCCGCGGTCGTCGAGGCTGACGGCGACCCGTCCCGTCGCACCGCCCGCACGTGCCGCGTTGTCGACGAGGTTGCCGAGGACCTGGGCGATCCGCTCGGCGTCGACGTCGGCCTCCACCGGGTGCGCGGGCACGACGACGTCGAGCTCGAGGGTGGGCAGCCGGAGCCGGAGCCGGTCTCCCTCGGCCGCCAGGAACGCCCCGAGGTCGACCACCCGACGGTCGAGTTCGATCCCGCGGTCGAGCCGGGCCATCGTGAGCATGTCCTCGATGAGCCGAGCTGCCCGGTCGGCCTGCCGGACGACGTGCACGGCCAGCACCTCGCGGGTCCGGTCGTCACCGGCGCCACCCCGCACCAGGGTGTCGGCGGCCGCGCGGACCCCTGCGACGGGTGTCCGCAGTTCGTGCGCGGCGTCGGAGAGGAACGACCGGACGCGGGCCTCTGCGGCGACGGCGTCACGCTCGGCGCCCTCGACCGCGTCGAGCATCTCGTCCAGGGCGACGGCCACGCGACCGATCTCGGTGTCGCGGCGCGAGGGTCGGAGCCGCTGCCCACGGTCACCGCCGGCGATCGACCGCGCGGTCGTCGCCATCTGGTCGAGCGGTCGCAGGGACCGTCGGACGACCAGGACGACGCCGAGGACGGCGATGCCGAGGAACGCCGCCGAGGCACCGCCCATCACCCAGCCGAGCTGCACGAGCGTGTCCTGGACGTCACGGGTGCCGGCGGTGAGGGTGATCCGGGTGCCGTCGTCGAGCCGGCTCACCAGGGTGAGGACACCGTCGTCCTCGCGAACCGACGACGACGTGATCGTGGCGCCGTCTTCGGCGGGCGCCGGCGTGGCCGGATCGGTGGGTGTCCGTCCGACGCCCCCGCTGCCCCGCGGGACCGTCACGGGGAGGGAACCGGGGTCGAGCGGACCGGCGCGGAGCTGGTCCGGGGTCGGTCCGGCCTCGACGGCGTCCCCGTCCGGCTGGACGATCCGGACCGAGAGTCCCTGCGCGGAGAGCCGGTCGGCCAGATCCTCGGCGTCGACGGTGCCGACGAGCGCCGCAGCGGCCGACGCACGGTCACGCAGGCGGTCCTCGGCCTGGGCGCGGAGCCGGACGCCGAGCAGCCCCTCGACCGCGATCGTCAGCCCGGCGAGCAGGACGGCGAGCAGGACCACGATGGCGACGACGGTCCGCAGCCGCAGCGAGGTGGTCCGCAGGCGCCCGGCCTCAGCCCTCACGCTGCGGTCCGCTCGTCGCTGAGCCGGTACCCGATGCCCCGGACGGTGTGCACGAGGCGTGGTCCGTGCGCCTCCATCTTCCGCCGGAGGGCGCTGAGGTGGACCTCGACGACGTTCGCCGCGACGTCGTCGTACCCCCACACCTGGGTGGTGATCTGTCCCTTGGACACCGTCCGGCCCCGGCTCTCGGCCAGGAAGCGCAGCAGGCGGAACTCCGTCGCGGTGAGGTCGAGCAGCACCCCGGCGCGGCGGGCGGTGGCGGCGTCCGGGTCGAGCACGAGGTCGCCCACCTCGACGACCGAGGGGATCCGGCCACGCCGTCGGAGCACCGCGGTCACGCGGGCGACCAGTTCGGCCATCGCGAACGGCTTCACCACGTAGTCGTCGGCCCCCTCGGCGAAACCGCGCAACCGCTCGTCGAGTTCGTCCCGCGCGGTCATCATGACGACGGCGGCGTCCGTGGCGGAACGCACCCGTCCGGCGAGCACGATGCCGCTCGGTCCGGGCAGCATCCAGTCGAGCAGGACGAGGTCGGGGGCGCTGCGTCGCAGGTCGTCGACGAGGTCCCGTCCGTCCGCGGCCTCGGCGACGAGGAAGCCCTCGGCGCGGAGTGTGGTCGCGACCGCGGTGCGGATGGAGTCGTCGTCGTCGACGACCAGGATTCGGGCGGGAGCAGGCACGGCGGACACCGTACGGCGCTCCGACGGCCACCGAGCATGGAGGACGCTGGAGAACCCCTGTGCTTCAGGCATGCTTCAGATTCGGACTCGAGCGTCGTCTGCAGCGGCGGATCACCCGGATCCGCTCGGACAGACGAACGGTGACCACCATGCACGACGAACGAGACGACTCGACCACCACTCCCACCCGGCGACGCGGGGCGCTCCTGCGACGGGTCGGCATCGGCACGGCCGCGGCCGCGGTCCTGGTGCTCGGCGGGTTCGGCATCGCCACGGCGAACGCAGCCACGACCACCCCGGCGCAGGGCACCCCGACCGGCGCACCGACCGGTGCGACCACGCCGGCCCCGGCTCCGGCCGACGGCGACACCGCGACGGTGCCCGCACCGCCCGAGGGCGGGCCCGCGACGGCGCCCGGCTGCACGGCGCTCCCGGACGCCGGTGCGCACGCGACCGTCCCCGCCCCGCCGAAGGGCGCCGACGGGAAGGCGCCGACCCCGCCGAAGGAGGGTGCGAAGCCCACGGCGCCGACCCCGCCGGAGGACAGCGCGACGGGGAAGGCCACGGCACCAGCCCCGGCAGCTCCCGACGCGACCACGACCCCTGCGCCGGCCTCCGGTTCCTGATACCGAGCCGGGGAGCGCGCGCCGTCAGCGATCCCGATCGCGCGGGGCGCGCCTCCCGGCCTGGTCGTCCCGAGCGTCTCCGGAACCCTCGAGCGCCTCGATCGCCGCCACGAGACCGGCCCGTCGCGGCGACCGCCGCGGCAGCACCGCGAGCAGCGCGCGCAGCACGAGCGCGTCGGTCGCACCGTCCGGGGTGCGCGCCCACGCGAGCAGGGCGTCGACGCCGCCGTCGGCGACGACCGACTCGCGGAACCGCAGCCGCACCAGGTCACGGACCGCGTCGACGCCGGGTGCGGCGGAGCCCGGCAGGACCGGTCCGGCGTACCGGTCGACGGCCTGGAGGCGCGCCCCGCGTTCGAGCGCGGACAGCACGCCGTCGACGTCGGTCCGGACCCCGGTCACCCGGTACGGCCGCGACGTCACGGTCACGTCCGGCGCGTGCTGCGCGAGGACGCGGCGCAGCCGGACGACCTCGGCACGCAGGGTGACGATTGCGCCCGGGTCACCGTAGACGGCGGCGGCGAGGTCGGTCGCTGCGAGGCCCGCGGGGTGCGCGGCGAGCACGACGAGCAGTTCGGAGTGCCGGGCGGACAGCTCGACCCGGCGGTCGGCGATCCGGAGCACGGCGGTGTCGGTCCCGAGCACGGTCAGCTCGGCCGACGGTACGCGGGGTGTCCGCGCCCGTGGTCGGACCGCGGCGAGGGCGAGCTGGGCCTCGGCTGCGGCGACCGTGGCGGCGAGCAGCGACAGCGTGTGCCGCTCGACGGCGCGGTCGTCGCCCGTCAGGTCGAGCACGCCGACGGTCGCACCGCTCGCGTCGTGCACCGGGACCGCCGTGCACGAGAACGGCTTGACGGCGTTCGCGTAGTGCTCGTCGGAGCGGATCTGCACCGGACGGTCGAGGCGCAGTGCCGTGCCGGGCGCGCTGGTGCCGACGCGGTCCTCCGACCAGTCGGCCCCGGGGACGAAGCCCATGTCCTCGGCGGCGCGACGGGTGGAGCGGGCGCCATCGACCCAGACGAGACGGCCCGCGGCGTCCGCGACGGCGACGACGCACCCGGCCGAGCGGGAGTCGTCGAGCAGCAGCCGGCGGACCACCGGCAGCAGGGTTGCGAGGGGGCCGTCGTGCTGGACGGCGTCGAGTTCGTCGTCGCCGAGGGCGAGGACGGGGGTCGCGTCGGGATCGACCCGGGCGGACCGCTGCCACGACGCGGCGACGAGCGGGCGGAGCCGACCGGGTGCGCGCATGCGTCCTCCGATCGACCCCACCCGCCGCTCCGTCGCGACGCGTGCGGTCAGCCTACGTCCGGGCCACCCGCGGGACCAGGCCGAGATCGGCGAGCTCGGCGTCGTCGAACATCCGCGACCGGGTGAGGAACCGCTTGCCCTCCGGGACCTCGACCGAGAACCCGCCGCCCCGACCGTCGACGACGTCGATCGTCAGGTGCGTGTACTTCCAGTACTCGAACTGCGACACCGACATGTAGACCTCGACCGGCTCGAGGCCGTCCACCTGCAACGCGCCGAGCAGGACGTCCCCCGGACCGGTCCGGAACATGCCGACGGGGTAGCACATCGGACTCGAGCCGTCGCAGCAGCCGCCGGACTGGTGGAACATCAGCGGGCCGTGCCGGGCGGTGAGGGTCCGCAGGAGCTCCCCCGCCGCCGGCGTCACCGCGACGCGTGCGGTGTCGGGCATCAGAAGAAGCCCATCGGTCCGTCGGCGTAGGAGACGAGCAGGTTCTTCGTCTGCTGGTAGTGGTCGAGCATCATCTTGTGGTTCTCGCGCCCGATGCCGGACTGCTTGTAGCCGCCGAAGGCCGCACCCGCCGGGTACTGGTGGTACGTGTTCGACCACACGCGCCCGGCCTGGATGTCCCGTCCGGCGCGGTACAGGGTCGTGACGTCACGGCTCCACACCCCGGCACCGAGCCCGTACAGGGTGTCGTTGGCCGTGGCGATCGCGTCGTCGTAGCCACTGAAGGACGTCAGCGCGAGCACGGGCCCGAAGATCTCCTCCTGGAAGATCCGCATCGAGTTGTCGCCCTCGAACACCGTCGGCGTGACGTAGTAGCCACCGGAGAGTTCGCCGCCCAGGTCGGCGCGCTCGCCACCGGTCAAGAGCTTCGCGCCCTCCTGCTTGCCGATGTCGATGTAGCTCAGGATCTTCTCGAGCTGGTCGTTGGACGCCTGGGCACCGATCATCGTCGACAGGTCGAGCGGATGGCCCTGCTTGACGGCACGGACACGTTCCAGGCCGTCGGCGACGAACCCGTCGTAGATCTCCTTCGCCACGAGTGCCCGGGACGGACACGTGCAGACCTCGCCCTGGTTCAGGTTGAAGAACGTGAAGCCCTCGAGCGCCTTGTCGTAGAAGGAGTCCTTCTCGGCCGCCACGTCCGGGAAGAACACGTTCGGGCTCTTGCCGCCGAGCTCGAGCGTCACCGGGATGAGGCTCTGCGAGGCGTACTGCATGATCAGCCGCCCGGTCGTGGTCTCCCCCGTGAAGGCGATCTTCCGGATGTCCGGGTGCTGCGCGAGCGGTGCGCCGACCTCGATGCCGAAGCCGTTGACCACGTTGAGCACCCCGGCGGGCAGCAGGTCGCGGATGAGCTCGACGAGCACGTGGATGGACGCCGGGGTCTGCTCGGCGGGCTTCAGCACGACGCAGTTGCCGGCGGCGAGGGCCGGTGCGAGCTTCCACACCGCCATCAGGATCGGGAAGTTCCAGGGGATGATCTGCCCGACCACGCCGAGCGGCTCGTGGAAGTGGTAGGCCACGGTGTCGTGGTCGATCTCGCCGGCGGAGCCCTCCTGTGCGCGGATCGCTCCGGCGAAGTACCGGAAGTGGTCGATCGCGAGCGGGATGTCGGCGCCGAGGGTCTCGCGGATCGGCTTGCCGTTCTCCCACGTCTCGGCGACGGCGAGCATCTCGAGGTGCTCCTCCATGCGGTCCGCGATCTTGTTGAGGATGACGGCACGTTCAGCCGCGCTCGTCCGTCCCCAGGCCGGGAACGCCTTCCATCCGGCGGCGACGGCCCGGTCGACGTCCGTGGAGTCACCGCGGGCCACCTCGGTGAACACCTTGCCCGTGACGGGCGTGGGGTTCTCGAAGTACTGCCCGCTGGCGGACGGCACGTACTCGCCGCCGATGAAGTGGTCGTACCGGGATCGGTACTCGACCAGGGAGCCGGGCTCGCCGGGTGCGGCGTAGCTGGTGGGCGAGGGTGCGATGGTCATGGTGGTGCCCTTTCGACGACGCTGTCGGGGCGCACGGGTCGCGCGCCTGCTCCGCACGGTACGACCGCGGGGGTTGCAGGTCGTTGCACGGCCCGCGGCTCCGACGGGTAGCGTGCTGGACACCAGCGCTGGCGATCAGGGAGGAGCGCTCGTGGATTCTCGTGCCGTCAGGACGTTCCGGGTGTTCGTCGTCGTCACCGCCGTCGTCGCCATCGCACTGGGCATCGTGGCCATCGTCTGGCCCCGCCCGTCACTCGTGCTCGTGGCGCTGCTGTTCGGCGTGTACCTCGTCGTGGCCGGGGCACTGCGCGTCTTCGCCGCGGTGCGGGGGCACGGCACCCGTCCGGTGTGGCGGTGGACGTCCGGCATCGTCGGCGGCCTGGTCGCGGTCGCGGGGCTCGTGACCCTGCTCGACCCGGCGATCCCGCTCGTCGTCTACGCGGTGCTCGCCGGTGTCGGGTTCGTGTTCGAGGGGACCGTGTCGATCGTCGGTGGGTTCCTCGGGCACCCAGGATCGTCGCGCGTGCCGACGCTCGTGAGCGGGGTGCTGTCGATCCTCGGCGGCGTGGCCGTGCTCGTCGCCCCGGGGCTCGCGCTCGCGGTGTTCATGGTGTTCGCCGGCATCGCGCTCATCGTCGTCGGCGCCGCTGCGCTGCTGCTCCTGCCGCCGCGGGCCGCCGTCCGCCGCTAGGCCGACCCGGTGCCGAAGAGCAGCCCGAGCGCGTAGGTGACGATCGCCGCACCGAACCCGATGGCGAGCTGCCGGAAGGCGCGCTTGCCCGGCGAGGCCCCGCTGAGCACGCCGACGACGGCGCCGGTGCCGAGCAGGGCGATGCCCACCAGCCCGCCGGCCACCGCGATCGCCGGCCACCCCTGCATGCCGAACAGGAACGGCAGCACCGGGATGATCGCGCCCGAGGCGAAGAAGCAGAAGCTCGACACCGCGGCGCTCAGCCCGGTACCGACCGCCTCGTGGTCGTCCGTGACCGCGGTCGAACCGGTCGCGGGCCGCCGCTCACCGATGCCGGAGAGCACCTGCGCGGCGTGCTCGGTCGCCTCGGCCTCGGACATCCCGCGCGCGCGGTAGACCAGGGCGAGCTCGTTCGCATCGACGTCGAGGTCCGACACGGCCTTGCCGGCCTCGGGGTGCGGCGCGGACGCCTCGAGCAGCTCGCGCTGCGACCGGACGGAGACGTACTCCCCCGCCCCCATGGACAACGCGCCGGCGAGCAGGCCGGCGATGCCGCTCAGCAGCACGAAGTGCCGGTCGGCCCCAGAGGCACTGATGCCGATGATGAGCGCCAGGTTGGACACCAGACCGTCGTTCGCGCCGAACACCGCCGCCCGGAACGTGCCGGACAGCCGCATCCGGCCCCGGTTCGCGAGCCCGCGCACGACCTCGCCGTGGATCCGCTCATCGGCGGCCATCCGCGCGGTCGCGTCCGAGTCGTCGGCGTACGGCGACCGGTCCTCGGCGCGCTGCATGAGCGCGAGGACGAAGACCGACCCGAACCGCTTGGCCAGCACGGCGAGCACCCGGGTGCGCAGGCTCCCCCGCTGGGGCCGTCCGACGTCGTCGCCGAGCAGGTCGAGCCAGTGGTCGGCGTGCCGTCCCTCGGCCTCGGCCAGCGCGGCGAGGATCTCGCGCTCCTCGCCGGAACGGCGGGCAGCGAGGTTGCGGTACACGGCCGCCTCGGCACGTTCGTCGGCCAGGTAGCGACGCCAGCGGCGGACGTCGGCGCGCGGCGCCGGGGTGTCGGATCGGAGGCTCACAGCGACCATCCTGCCGCCTGCGGCCGACGTCCGGTCACCACCAGGGCCGTGGAGACGCGGCAGGGCGCGGACTGGAAGCGGTCGGCGCTGCTCCCGCCGGGCCTCCAGTCCGCGCCCTGGTGGCGACGGATCCCTCGGATCAGTCCCGGACGTAGGCCGGGGCGGCCTCGGCGTGGGCGTCGCCCACCCGGTGCACGCGCAGGTCGTTCGTCGAGCCCTCGATGCCGGGAGGGGACCCCGCCGTCACGATGACGCGGTCGCCGGGGGCGGCCAGGCCGTTCTCGAGGAGGACGTCGTCCACCTGCGAGAAGAGCTCGTCGGTGTGGGTCTTCCGCTCCACCAGGAACGAACGGACACCCCAGGTGAGGGCCATCCGGCGGCGCGTGGCCTCGTTCGGGGTGAAGGCGATGATCGGCAGACCGTGGCGCAGGCGCGACATGCGGCGGGCCGAGTCGCCGGACTCGGTGAAGACGCAGAGGTACGACGCCTCGGTGAACTCGGCGATCTCGACGGCGGCGAGGGTGATCGCACCGCCGAGCGTGCGCGGCTTGGTGCCGAGCGGCGCGATGCGCTCGAGACCGTGGTCCTCGGTGGACTCGACGATGCGGGCCATGGTGCGGACGGTCTGCACCGGGTACTCACCGACGCTCGTCTCACCGGACAGCATGACCGCGTCGGCACCGTCGAGGACGGCGTTCGCGACGTCGGACGTCTCGGCGCGCGTGGGGATCGGCGACGAGATCATCGACTCGAGCATCTGCGTCGCGACGATGACCGGCTTGGCCATGCGTCGGGACAGCTCGACGGCGCGCTTCTGCACGATCGGGACGGCCTCGAGCGGGAGCTCGACGCCGAGGTCACCGCGGGCGACCATGATGCTGTCGAAGGCGTCGATGATCTCCTCGAGCGCGTCGACGGCCTGGGGCTTCTCGACCTTGGCGATGACCGGCAGGCGCTTGCCTTCTTCGTCCATGATCTCGTGGGCACGCACGACGTCGCTCGCGTTGCGCACGAACGACAGCGCGATGAGGTCGGCGCCCTGACGGATCGCCCAGCGCAGGTCGGCTTCGTCCTTCTCGCTCAGCGCGGGGACGTTGACGGCGACACCGGGCAGGTTGATGCCCTTGTTGTTGGACACCGTGCCGGGGACGACCACCTCGGTGCGGACCCGCACGCCGTCGGTGTCGAGGACACGGAGGCGGACACGGCCGTCGTCGATGAGCAGCGGGTCGCCGGGCTTGACGTCCTGCGGCAGGCCCTTGAACGTCGTGCCGCAGATCTCCTTCGAGCCGGGGACGTCCTCGGTCGTGATGGTGAAGATGTCACCGACCGCCAGGTCGTGCGGGCCGTCGGCGAACCGAGCCAGACGGATCTTCGGACCCTGCAGGTCGACGAGGATCGCGACGGGCTTGCCGAGTTCTTCGGCGGCACGACGGACGTTGACGTAGTTGGCCTCGTGGACGCTGTAGTCACCGTGGCTGAGGTTGAGGCGGGCGACGTCGACGCCCGCTTCGATGATCTCCTTGACGGTCTCGTAGTCCGACGTTGCCGGTCCGAGCGTCGAAACGATCTTTGCGCGTCTCAATGGATTCCTTCGTGGTGGTGGATGGAGCTTGGGTTTCCGCGCTGTGGGGCCGCGCGGAACGAAGCGAGGCCACCAGCACCCTACCGAGTGCTGGTGGCCTCACGCTCACGGGAGCGTGAGCATCTGGTGGAGACGGTCCGCCGTCTGGCGGCGGTCCGACATCTGGTGCGCGTCCGACATCAGACGGAGATCGCCCGGTCGGTCGCCTTGACCGGTGCCGGCAGGATCGTGGAGCCCTCGAGGTACTCGTCGACCTGTGCGGCCGCGGCGCGGCCCTCGGCGATCGCCCACACGATGAGCGACTGCCCGCGACCCGCGTCGCCGGCGACGAACACGCCGGCTTCGTTGGTCGCGTAGTCGGCACGGCGGTCGAGCGCCCCGGAACCCGTGGTCGGCAGACCGAGCTGCGGCTCGATCGTGTCCGCCTCGGGGCCGGTGAAGCCCATCGCGATGAGGACGAGGTCGGCCGGGATCTCCCGCTCGCTGCCCGCCTTCGGGACCCGCCGGCCGTCGAGGTACTCGGTCTCGGCGACCCGCAGTGCGCGGACCTCGCCGGCGTCGTTCGACAGGAACTCGACGGTGGAGGCGAGGAAGTGCCGCTCGCCGCCCTCTTCGTGCGCGCTCGTGATCTCGAACACGGTCGGGAACATCGGCCACGGCTGGTCGGACGGACGCTCGAGCGGCGGCTGCTTGCCGATCGCCAGGTTCGTCACGCTCAACGCGCCCTGGCGGTGAGCGGTGCCGATGCAGTCCGCGCCGGTGTCGCCGCCGCCGATGACGACGACGTGCTTTCCCTCTGCCGTGATCTGGTTGTCGACCGTCGTGCCCGCGTTCGCCTTGTTCTGCTGGACCAGGTAGTCCATGGCGAAGTGCACGCCCTCGAGGTCGCGCCCCGGGATAGGCAGGTCGCGCGGCACCGTGGCACCGGTGGCGACGACGACCGCGTCGTAGCGCGACTTCAGGTCGTCCCAGGTGATGTCCTTGCCGATCTCGACCCCGGCACGGAACCGGGTGCCCTCGGCCTGCATCTGCGCGAGGCGCGCGTCGATCTGGCGCTTCTCCATCTTGAAGTCCGGGATGCCGTAGCGGAGCAGGCCGCCGATGCGGTCGTCCCGCTCGTAGACGGCGACCGTGTGGCCGGCACGCGTGAGCTGCTGCGCGGCGGCGAGCCCGGCGGGACCGGAGCCCACGACGGCGACGGTCTTGCCCGTCAGGCGCTCCGGCGGGTGCGGGGTGACCCAGCCGTTCTGGAACGCCTGGTCGATGATCGAGACCTCGACCTGCTTGATCGTCACCGGGGGCTGGTTGATGCCGAGCACGCACGACGACTCGCACGGTGCCGGGCAGAGCCGACCCGTGAACTCCGGGAAGTTGTTCGTCTCGTGCAGGCGCTCGATCGCCTGGCGGCCCTCACCGCGCCAGGTCAGGTCGTTCCACTCCGGGATCAGGTTGCCGAGCGGGCAGCCCTGGTGGCAGAACGGCACGCCGCAGTCCATGCAGCGGCCGGCCTGGCGCTTCAGGACACCGGACTCCTGCTGCTCGTAGACCTCTTTCCAGTCCATGAGCCGCACGGGCACGGGTCGCCGGGGCGGGAGTTCGCGTTCCTGGACCTTCAGGAATCCCTTGGGGTCAGCCACCGGTCACCTCCGAGGTCGTGTCGGGCACTGCCTGTTCCGGACGTGCGTGACGCTCAGCCACCGGTCACCTCCATGATCCTGTTCCAAACGATGTCACCGTCGGGGTCGAGCCCCTCGTCGACGGCTTGTCTGCGCGTCTCGAGCACCGCCGCGTAGTCGCGGGGCAGCACCTTGACGAAGTCGCTCAGGTCTCCGGACGCCAGCAGGTCGGACGCGAGCGTCGAACCCGTCTCGTCGGCGTGCCGGGTGAGCAGGTCGGTGACGATCTCGACGTCGGCGCTGTCGAGCGCCTCGAGTCGGAGTTCGCCGGACGCCAGTGCGTCGGTGTTGACGTGTTCCTGGCGCAGGCCTCGGACGTACGCCGTCCCACCGGACATGCCGGCGCCGAGGTTCCGGCCGGTCTCGCCGAGGATGAGCGCGAGCCCGCCCGTCATGTACTCGAGCGCGTGGTCGCCCACGCCCTCGACGACGGCCGTGGCACCGGAGTTCCGCACCAGGAAGCGCTCGCCCACGATGCCGCGGATGAACATGCTGCCCTGGGTGGCGCCGTACCCGATGACGTTGCCGGCGATGACGTTCTCGGCCGGGTCGAAGCCCGAGCCGGCGTCGGGCCGGACGACGATCTGGCCGCCGGAGAGCCCCTTGCCGACGTAGTCGTTGCTGTCGCCGATGAGCCGCAGCGTGATGCCCGCCGGCAGGAACGCGCCGAGCGACTGCCCGGCGGAACCGCGCAGCGTCACGTCGATCGATCCGTTCGGCAGGCCGTGCTCGCCGTGCCGCAGGGTCACCTGGTGGCCGAGCATGGTGCCGACGGCGCGCTCGGTGTTGCGGATGGGCAGGTCGAGCGCGATCGAACCGCCGTGGTCGAGCACGTCCGCGGTCTGCTGAATGAGCTGCACGTCGAAGTGCTGGTCCAGTTCGTGGTCCTGCTCGCGGTGGTGGCGGCGCGGTTCGGCGTCGTCGAAGTGCGGTCCCTTGAGCACCGGCGCGAGGTCGAGGCCCGACGCCTTCCAGTGCTCGACGGCACGGTCGACGTCGAGCGCGTCGGTCTGCCCGATGGCCTCGTCGAGGCTGCGGAAGCCGAGCTCGGCGAGGAGCTCGCGGACCTCTTGTGCGATGAACTCGAAGAAGTTCACGACGAACTCGGGCTTGCCGGAGAACCGCTTGCGGAGCTCGGGGTTCTGCGTGGCGACGCCGACCGGGCAGGTGTCCAGGTGGCAGACGCGCATCAGGATGCAGCCCTCGACCACGAGCGGGGCGGTCGCGAAGCCGTACTCCTCGGCCCCGAGCAACGCGGCCACGACCACGTCGCGTCCGGTCTTCATCTGCCCGTCCACCTGCACGACGACGCGGTCACGCATGCCGTTCAGCATGAGCGTCTGCTGGGTCTCGGCCAGGCCGATCTCCCACGGGGTGCCGGCGTGCTTGAGCGAGTTGAGCGGGCTCGCGCCGGTACCGCCGTCGTGGCCGGACACGAGCACGACGTCGGCCAGGGCCTTCGTCACGCCGGCCGCGACCGCACCGATGCCGGACTGGCTCACGAGCTTCACGTGGACGCGGGCGGCCGGGTTGGCGCGCTTGACGTCGAAGATCAGCTGCTTGAGGTCCTCGATGGAGTAGATGTCGTGGTGCGGCGGCGGCGAGATGAGGCCGACGCCCGCGGTGGCGTGCCGGGTGCGGGCCACCCACGGGTAGACCTTGGCCGGGGGCAGCTGACCGCCCTCGCCGGGCTTCGCGCCCTGCGCCATCTTGAGCTGGATGTCGGTGGCGTGCGTGAGGTACATGCTCGTCACGCCGAACCGGCCGGAGGCGACTTGCTTGATCGCGCTGCGGCGCTCGGGGTCGAGCAGGCGGTCGACGTCCTCGCCGCCCTCACCCGTGTTCGAACGGCCACCGAGTCGGTTCATCGCGATGGCGAGCGTCTCGTGAGCTTCCTTCGAGATGGACCCGTAGGACATCGCACCGGTGTTGAACCGCTTGACGATCGTCTCGATCGACTCGACCTCGTCTAGCGCGATGGGCTTCCGAGCGCCCTGCTTGAACCGGAACAGCCCGCGGAGCGTCATGAGCTGCTCGGACTGGTCGTCCACGGCGCTCGAGTACTCGCGGAAGATGTCGTAGCGGCGGGCACGGGTGGCGTGCTGCAGGCGGAACACCGTGTCCGGGTTGAACAGGTGCGGCGGGCCCTGACGGCGCCACTGGTACTCGCCACCGATCTGCAGTCGCTCGTGCGAGAGCACGGCGCCGTCCTGCGGGTACGCCTGGGCGTGCCGCTCGGCGTTCTCCTTGGCGATGACGTCGATGTCGACGCCGCCCAGGATCGACGAGGTGCCCGTGAAGTACTTGTCGACGAACTCCTGGCTGAGCCCGACGGCCTCGAACGCCTGCGCACCGGCGTAGCTGGACACCGTGGAGATGCCCATCTTCGACATGATCTTCAGTACGCCCTTGCCGAGCGCCTTGATGACGTTCTTGACGGCCTGCTCTGGGGTGATCCCGGGGATCATGCCGGCGCGGACCAGGTTCTCGCAGGTCTCCATCGCCAGGTACGGGTTGATCGCCGAGGCGCCGTACCCGATGAGGGTCGCCACGTGGTGGACCTCGCGCACGTCGCCGGCCTCGACGATCAGCCCGACCTTCATGCGCTGCTCGGTGCGGATCAGGTGGTGGTGGACCGCGGCGAGGAGCAGGAGGCTCGGCACCGGTGCCTGCTCGGAGTTGCCGTCGCGGTCGGACAGCACGATGAACTGCTTGCCGGACTCGATCGCGGCGTCGACCTCGTCGCACACGGCGGCGATGCGCTTCTGCATCGCCTTCTTGCCGGCGTCGACGCGGTACAGGCCCTTGATCGTGACGGTCAGGTGGCGACCCGACTCGGTCTCGAAGTGCTGGACCTTGGCGAGCTGGTCGTTGTCGATCACGGGGAAGTCGAGCGTGATCTGCTTCGCGTGCTCGGGACCGGCGGAGAGCAGGTTGCGCTCCGGACCGAGTCCCATCCCCATCGAGGTGATGACCTGCTCGCGGATCGAGTCGAGCGGCGGGTTGGTGACCTGCGCGAACTGCTGCGTGAAGTAGTCGAAGAGCAGGCGCGGACGCTCCGACAGCACGGCGATCGGGGTGTCCGAACCCATCGCGCCGAGGGGTTCGGCACCCGCTGCCGCCATCGGGCGCAGCAGGATCCGGACTTCTTCCTCGGTGTACCCGAACGCACGCTGACGACGGGTGACCGACGCCGGGGTGTGCACGATGTGCTCGCGCTCCGGCAGGTCGTTGAGGTTGATGCGTCCGGCTTCGAGCCAGTCGCCCCACGGACCGGAGGCGGCGAGCTCGCGCTTGACCTCGTCGTCCTCGATGATGCGGCCGGCCTCGGTGTCCACCAGGAACATCCGGCCCGGACGCAGGCGGCCCTTGCGCACGACCTTGGCGGCCGGCACGTCGATGACCCCGGTCTCGGAGCCCATCACGATGAGGCCGTCGTCGGTGACCAGGAAGCGTCCGGGGCGCAGGCCGTTGCGGTCGAGGGTGGCGCCGACGAGCGAGCCGTCGGTGAAGGTGATCGCGGCGGGGCCGTCCCACGGCTCCATGAGCATCGAGTGGTACTCGTAGAACGCGCGGAGGTCCGGGTCCATGCCGACCTGGTTCTCCCACGCCTCTGGAACCATCATCGACACGGCGTGCGGCAGGGTCCGGCCGGTCAGGGTCAGCAGCTCGAGGACCTCGTCGAACGAGGCCGAGTCGCTCGCCCCCGGGCTCACGATGGGCAGCAGCGGGGCCATGTCGCCGAGCAGTTCGCTCTCGAGCTGCGACTGGCGGGCGCGCATCCAGTTCCGGTTGCCGCGCACGGTGTTGATCTCACCGTTGTGGGCGATCGTCCGGAACGGCTGCGCGAGCGGCCATGACGGGAACGTGTTGGTGGAGTAGCGCGAGTGCACGATCGCGAGCTTCGACGCGAAGCGCTCGTCGCTGAGGTCCGGGTAGAACGGCTCGAGCTGGAGCGTCGTGACCATGCCCTTGTAGACCATGGTGCGGCTCGACAGCGACATGAAGTACAGGTCGTTGTCGTGCTCGGCGCGCTTGCGGAGGCGGAAGGCCTGACGGTCCAGCGCGATGCCGCTCCACGAGGCACCGTGCACGTCGTGCCGGATGGAGGCGACGAAGAGCTGCTCGAACGCCGGCATCGCGGCACGGGCGAGCGTGCCGAGGACCTCCGGACGCACCGGGACCTCGCGCCACCCGAGGACCTTCAGGCCCTCTTCGCGGGCGAGTCGCTCGACGGCGCCCTTCACCGCGTGGCGGGCGTCGTCGTCCAGGGGCAGGTAGGCGGTGCCGACGGCGTACTCCCCCGCTGCCGGCAGCTCGAACGGCACGACGGCCCGCAGGAACTCGTCGGGCACCTGGCACAGGATGCCCGCGCCGTCACCGGTGCCCGCGTCGGACCCCACGGCACCGCGGTGCTCGAGGTTCCGGAGCGCACCGAGGGCCGCGTCGACGATGTCGTGCCCGGGCGTGCCGCGCAGGGTCGCGACCATCGCGAGACCGCAGGCGTCCTTCTCGTTCGCCGGGTCGTACATGCCCGTCGCGTCCGGGATCGCGGAGAAGCGGCGGTGCGGCGGCACGAGGCTCGTCGGTGCCGAGGGCTGGGTTGGCTGGAGCGCCATGGGGAACCGTCCTCACGAGGAAGTGGAACAGGGACAGCGGTGGCCCGGTGGTGCGTTCCGCCCGAGCGGGCGGGACTGGTGCCCGTGCCCGCCGTCAGTGAGTTGCCCTGCCGGCCGGCGAGGTTGCTGGGCCCCGCTTGTGGCGGGGACCGTCTGGTGCTGCTGCTGCTGCTGGTGTGCTGCACGTGACCGGTGGTCGTCGGGAGCGGGTGCTCCCACCACGGGATCAGCGAGTGGTCGTGACCGGTTCGTCGCTCGTGACGCCGTCTGCTGCGTCGTCATCGTGCTCCGAGAAGGTGTCCTCGGAGTCTACAACGGAGGTCGGACGGGGCCCGCGACCCGGCAGGTACGGGCTCGGCTCCTTGCCGGTGTGGCGACGGCTCTGCACCACGAAGATCAGGATGCCGATCACGACCGCGGCGAGGGCCACCCACACGTTGGTGCGGACGCCGAATAAGGTCTCGCTCGTGTCGACGCGGATGGACTCGAGCACCGAGCGTCCGGCGCCGTACCAGATCAGGTACAGGCCGAGGACCTTGCCCCACTGCAGCGTGAACTTGCGCGCCAGGAAGAGGATGACGACCACACCGAGGACGTTCCAGATGATCTCGTACAGGAAGGTCGGGTGGAACAGCGTGCCCTCGGGCAGGCCCTTCGGGAACGCGGCGTTGCTCGAGTCGATCTCGAGGCCCCAGGGCAGGCTCGTCGGCATGCCGAAGAGCTCCTGGTTGAAGTAGTTGCCCAGGCGACCGAAGGCCTGTGCGAGCAGGACGCCCGGCACGACCGCGTCGATGAACGACGTGAACCGCAGGCCCACCTGACGGCAGCCGATCCACGCACCGACCGACCCGAGGATGAGCGCCCCGAAGATGGCGAGCCCGCCCTCCCAGATGTACAGGAAGGACAGCGGGTCGATGCCGGGGCCGAAGTAGTCGGACACGTGGGTGAACACGTGGAAGAGACGACCGCCGATGATGCCGGCGGGCACGGCCCAGATCGCGATGTCGATGATGATCCAGCGCTCGACGCCACGGGCGTTGAGTCGTCGGTTCGCCAGGACGACCGCGGCCACGATCCCGATCAGGATGCAGATCGCGTACGCGTGGATGCGGAAGTCGAGGGGCAGCGACCAGCCGAACGCGTCGCGCAGCCAGGCGGTCAGGTCGAAGTACTGCCAGGCGGTGCTCGGGCTCGGGATGCTCAGGAGGGGCATGGAGGTGCTGTCGCCTTTCGGAACTGACGGGGCGCGGTCGACGTGGCGTCGGCCTCGCTCACTGTAGCGCGGCTCGCGGGCCGGACAGGAACTGGACTAGCGGCGGCGGGCGCCGGTGGCGAGGTCGGCGGCACGGTCCGCCACACCCTGCACACCGAGGTCGGCCAGCGCACGGACGAACGCCGACCCGACGATGGCACCGTCGGCGTACTCGAGGACCTCACCGACCTGCTCGGCCGTCGAGATCCCGAGACCGACGCAGGTGCGCTCGACCCCGGCGTCGCGCAGACGCGACACCACCGTGCGTGCGGCGACGTCGACGCCGACCCGGGCACCGGTCACACCCATCGTCGAGACGGCGTACACGAACCCACGGCTGGCCTCGACCGCCTGGCGCATGCGCTCGTCCGACGAGGACGGTGCGGCGAGGAAGACCCGGTCGAGCCCGGTCCGCTCGGAGGCCTCGGTCCACGCGGAGGCCTCGTCGGGGATGAGGTCGGGCGTGATGAGGCCGGCTGCACCGGCGGCGACGAGGTCGTCGGCGAAGCGGTCCACGCCGTAGCGCAGCACCGGGTTCCAGTAGGTCATGACGAGGACCGGCACGTCGGCCCGTTCAGTGATCTGCTGCACGGCGTCGAAGACCTGTGCGACCCGGAAGCCGTTCGCCAGGCTCTCCTCGGCTGCCCGCTGGATCACGGGCCCGTCCATCACGGGGTCGGAGTACGGCAGACCGAACTCGATGACGTCCACCCCGTTCTCGGCGAGGGCGACGGCGGCGTCGACGCTGGTCTGCAGGTTCGGGTACCCGGCGGGCAGGTAGCCGACGACGGCTCCGGCGCGCTCGGCGTTGGCGGCGTCGATCGTCTGGGCGACGGTCTTGTTCGTGGTCACAGCTGCACCGCGTTCTCGTCGAGGATGCCGAAGTAGCGACTGGCGGACGCGACGTCCTTGTCACCGCGGCCGGACAGGTTCACGAGCACGACGCCCTCGGGGCCGAGCTCCTTGCCGAGCTTCATCGCACCGGCGAGGGCGTGGGACGACTCGATCGCCGGGATGATGCCCTCGGTCTGGCTCAGCAGGCGGAACGCCTCCATGGCCTCGGTGTCGGTGATCGGCTGGTACTTCGCGCGGCCGATCGACGCCAGGTACGCGTGCTCCGGTCCGACGCTCGGGTAGTCGAGTCCGGCGGAGATGCTGTGGCTCTCGATCGTCTGGCCGTCCTCGTCCTGCATCAGGTACGACTTCGCGCCCTGCAGGACGCCCTCGCGACCGAGCGTGATGCTCGCCGCGTGCCGACCGGTCTCGACGCCGTCGCCCCCGGCCTCGAAGCCGTGCAGTGCGACGGACTCGTCGTCGAGGAACGCCTCGAAGATGCCCATCGCGTTCGAGCCGCCGCCGACGCACGCTGCGACGGCGTCCGGCAGACGACCGACGCGGTCGAGGACCTGCTGGCGCGCTTCCTCGCCGATGACCTTGTGGAACTCGCGCACCATCTCGGGGAACGGGTGCGGACCGGCGACCGTGCCGAGCAGGTAGTGCGTCGACTCGACGTTGGCCACCCAGTCGCGCAGGGCGTCGTTGATGGCGTCCTTCAGGGTGCGCGAACCGGTCTCGACCGGGATCACCTCGGCACCGAGCAGGCGCATCCGGGCCACGTTGAGGGCCTGTCGCTCGGTGTCCACGGCGCCCATGTAGACGACGCACTCCATGCCGAACAGGGCTGCGGCGGTCGCGGTGGCGACGCCGTGCTGGCCGGCACCGGTCTCCGCGATCAGGCGGGTCTTGCCGAGCCGACGGGCGACGAGTGCCTGGCCGAGGACGTTGTTGATCTTGTGGGACCCGGTGTGGTTCAGGTCCTCGCGCTTCAGGATGACCCGGGCGCCACCGGCGTGCTTCGCGAAGCGCGGCACCTCGGTGATGATCGAAGGGCGCCCGGTGTAGTCGCGCTGCAGCTCGTCGAGCTCCGCACGGAACGCCGGGTCCGCCCAGGCCTGGCGGAAGGCGGCCTCGAGCTCGTCGAGCGCGAGGACGAGGGACTCGGGGACGAAGCGTCCGCCGAAGTCACCGAAGTAGGGGCCGTGCAGGTCGCGGAGTGAGGTCACGATGTGTCTCCCGGGACGAGTCCGACGCGGCCGGTCGGCCGCGTCGGACGGGTGGAACGTGCGGCCGCGGTCGGCGGCCTCGATACGTGGGCGGAGCCGGTCAGGCCCGGTCGGCGGCGTCGACGAACGACGCCAGGGTCGCGGCGGGGTCGTCACCCGTCACGAGCGCTTCGCCGACCAGCACGACGTCGGCGCCCGCCGCACGGTAGTGCGCGACGTCGGCCGGACCGGAGACCGCGGACTCGGCGACCCGCACGACCCCGTCGGGGATGCGGTCGGCGAGCGACCCGAACAGGTCGCGGTCGAGCGAGAAGTCGGTGAGGTCCCGCGCGTTGACGCCGAGGATGCGGGCACCGGCGTCGAGGCCACGCGTGACCTCGTCACCGGAGTGCGCCTCGACCAGCACGCGCATGCCGAGTTCTTCGGCCAGGGTGTGCAGCTCGACAAGACGGGCCTGCTCGAGCGCCGCCACGATGAGCAGCACGACGTCGGCTCCGGACGCCCGGGCCTCGATCACCTGGTACGGGTCGGCGATGAAGTCCTTGCGCAGCACGGGCACCCCGACGCGGGCCTTCACGGCTTCGAGGTCGGCGAGGCTGCCGAGGAACTTGCGGCCCTCGGTCAGGACGCTGATCGTCGAGGCCCCGCCACGCTCGTAGTCGGCGGCGAGGGCCGCCGGGTCGGCGATCGCGGCCATCGACCCGCGGGACGGGCTGGCGCGCTTGACCTCGGCGATGATCTTCACCCGGTCACCCGGGCTGAGGAACGCGAGGGCGTCGAGCGGCGACGCCACCCGGTCGAGGTCGCGTTCGACGTCCGAGTACGGACGGTCGACACGACGGGCGGCGGCGTCCTCGAGCGCGCCCGCGACGAGGGTCTCGAGCACGTTCGGCATCGGGAGACCCCTACTCGCCTTGGTGCTTGGGGACGAACTTCGGACCGTCGACGCCGTAGCCGGCCTTCTTCATCACGCCACCGACGATGAGGCCGATGAGGACGACGCCAGCGGAGGCCCAGACGCCCCACGGCTGGTCGAACCAGAAGAACAGCGTGCCTGCCGCGAATCCGATCAGCATGATCACGACGGCGGTCCAGGCGGCCGGCGAGTGGCCTTCGCCGAGTTCTGCGGGCTCAGTGTTGCTCACGGTGCTCCTCGTTCTGCTCCGGCGTCGTCGGTCGAGCGACGCCCTGTCGATCCTACCGTGTCGTCACTCGGCGCCCCCGCGCCCGCGCCGTCGGCGGTGGTCGGGTCCACGCCCGCGCTCAGGTCGTCCCAGTCGACGACCGCGTCGCGCTGGACGGGAGCTGCTGCACGTGCTGCTGCGGCGGCTCCGGCGGTGGCGGCACCGTACTTCCGGCTCGGGCCGGGCCAGGCGCGCTGGACCACGATGACGACCACGCCGAGCAGCACGGCGAGCACGCCGCCCGCGATCCCGACGGCGGGCCACGGGCTCACGGACACGCTCGACACGACACCACGGACGGCAGCGAGGTCACTGACCCCGGCGACCTCGCCGACGGCACCGCGTGCAGCGGCGATCGGGTCGCCGAGGGCGGTGATGCCGCTGACGACCACGCCGAGGCCGAGCAGGATCTCGACGGCGGCGAGCACGATGCGCAGCACCCGTCCCGCGATGGTCATCGCCAGGAAGAGCGCGAGGCTCGCGATCGCCAGCGCGGTGTACTGCGGCACGACCGCCGCCCCGTCGGCCGCGACCGTCGAGGTGACGGCGGCACCCGCGTGCAGGCGGACGGTGAACCAGGTCTGGGTCCAGGCGAGCATGATGATGCCGGCGACCAGCAGCCCGGCGACGACGACGATCGGACGCGAGCGCTTCACGAGCGGACCTCGCGCATCCGGTTGGCCGTGGCGACGGCACGCAGCGGAGCGGCGGCCTTGTTGACCGCCTCGACGTGCTCGGTCTCCGGGTCGGAGTCCGCCACGAGTCCTGCCCCGGCCTGCACGCGGGCCACGCCGTCCTTGATCAGGGCGGTCCGGATCGCGATCGCCAGGTCGGCGTCACCCGCGAAGTCGAAGTACCCGACGACACCGGCGTACGCACCGCGCTTCGCCGGTTCGAGCTCGTCGATGATCTCGAGCGCACGCGGCTTCGGCGCGCCCGAGAGCGTGCCGGCCGGGAACGTCGCGCGGAACACGTCGATCGCCGAGGCGTCGGGGCGCACCCGCCCCTCGACGCTCGACACCAGGTGCATGATGTGGCTGAACCGCTCGACGGTCATGAACTCGGTGACGCTGACGGTGCCGGGCTCGCACACCTTCTGCAGGTCGTTGCGTGCGAGGTCGACGAGCATCAGGTGCTCGGCGCGCTCCTTCGGGTCGCCGAGCAGGTCCTCGCCGAGGTGGACGTCCGCTTCCGGGGTGGCACCGCGCGGGCGGGACCCGGCGATCGGGTGCGTGATGGCGCGGTCGCCCTGCACCTTGACCAGCGCCTCTGGCGATGCGCCGACGATCCAGAACCGCTCGTCGGCGGTGTCCGCGAGGGCGAGGAAGTACATGTACGGACTCGGGTTCAGCGTCCGGAGCACCCGGTAGACGTCGAGCGGGTCGGCCGTGACCTCGTGGTCGAACCGCTGCGAGATGACGACCTGGAACACGTCACCGTCGCGGATGAAGCCCTTCGAGCGCTCGACGGCCGCCATGTAGTCGGCCGGACTCGTGCGGTGGGCGGGGGTCGGCTCGGCGATCTCGAAGGCCTCGGCCACGGTCGCGACGCTCGGCTGCACCAGGTCGCCCTGCATGCGGTCGAGTCGCTGCTGCGCGTCCGCCCAGAGGGTGTCCGCGTCGTCGGTGCCGTCGTTCAGCACGCTCGCGACCAGCAGCACGAGACCGGTGCGGTGGTCGAGCGCGGCGAGTTCGGAGACGAAGGACAGCGCCTGTCCGGGCACGTCGAAGTCGGCCGGCGGCACGTTCGGCAGGTGCTCGAGCTGACGAACGGCCTCCCACCCGATGAAGCCGACGGTCCCGCCGACGAGCGGCGGCGAGCCGGGCACGCGGGGCGTCGCCCAGCGCTCGTGCAACCGTGCCAGGACCTCGAGCGGGGCGCCGTCGAGCGACCCGACGGCGCGCTCGGCGTCGATGCCGGTGTCGATCCAGGCCGCGCGGTCGCCGTCCTGGGTCAGGACTCCGAAGCTCCGCACGCCGACGAACGACCAGCGCGACCACAGGCCGCCCTGGCCGGCGGACTCGAGCAGGAAGGATCCGGGGCGGCCGTCGGCGAGCTTGCGGTAGACGCCGACCGGCGTCTCGCTGTCGCCGTACAGCGCGCGGACGACCGGCAGGACACGGTGGTCGCCGAGCAGGCCGTCGAACTCCGGTCGGGAGGTCGTGTGCGGGGTCTCGGAGATCGTCGCGGTGGTCATCGGGTCGGCTCCACGGCCGTGTCCGCCGGGGCGGACATGGTCACGGGCGCGAGCGGGTCGACGTCGAAGCACCGGTGCGCACCGGTGTGGCACGCAGCCCCGACCTGCTGCACCGTGACGAGGAGCGTGTCGTCGTCGCAGTCCAGCGCGGCACCGCGGACGTACTGGGCGTGTCCCGACGTGTCGCCCTTCCGCCAGTACTCGTTCCGCGACCGCGACCAGAAGGTCACACGGCCTTCGGTGAGGGTGCGGCGGAGGGCTTCCCGGTCCATGTAGCCGAGCATGAGGACGTCCTTCGACGATTCCTCCTGCACGATGGCGGGGAGCAGGCCGTCCGCACCGAAGTGTGCGCGGTCGAGGACCGCCTCGGTGTCGGTGCTGGTGCTGTCGGTCATGAGGCTCCTAGCCTACGGCGGCGGATCAGCGGACGGCGTGGCCGGTCGCGCGGAGCGCGGCCTTGACGTCCCCCACGGTCATCTCGCCACGGTGGAAGACGCTGGCGGCGAGGACTGCATCCGCACCCGCGTCGACGGCCGGGGCGAAGTGCTCGACGCGACCCGCGCCTCCCGAGGCGATCACCGGGACGGACGAGACGGCGCGCACCGCGGCCACGAGTTCGAGGTCGAACCCGTTCTTCGTGCCGTCGGCGTCGATGGAGTTGACGAGCAGCTCCCCCGCGCCGCGCTCGACGGCCTCGCGTGCCCACGCGATGGCGTCGAGGTCGGACTCGGTCCGCCCGCCGTGGGTGGTGACCACGAAGCCCGAGGGCATCCGGTCGGAGCGCTTGACGTCGAGCGACAGCACGACGGCCTGGGCACCGAACCGGTCGGCGATCTCGCCGATGAGCTCGTGCCGGGCGATCGCTGCGCTGTTCACGCCGATCTTGTCCGCGCCGCACTGCTGC
This sequence comes from Curtobacterium sp. MCLR17_044, assembly GCF_003234435.1. NCBI lineage: Bacteria > Bacillati > Actinomycetota > Actinomycetes > Micrococcales > Microbacteriaceae > Curtobacterium > Curtobacterium sp. MCLR17_044. The sequence continues at coordinate 116,839 of NZ_QKTC01000005.1, forward strand.
AGCCGCGAGACGTCGTCCACACTGCGCACCCCGCCGCCGACGGTGAGCGGGATGAAGACCTGCTCGGCCGTCCGGGTCACGGTGTCGTACATCGTCGCCCGGTTCTCGACCGTGGCGCCGACGTCCAGGAAGGTCAGCTCGTCGGCACCCTGCTCGTAGTACCGAGCCGCGAGTTCGACGGGGTCACCGGCGTCCTGCAGGTCGAGGAAGTTCACGCCCTTGACGACGCGGCCGCCCTTGACGTCGAGGCACGGGATGACCCGGACCGACACGCCACCGGGGGTCACAGGCGTGCGGCGTGGATCGGGCTGACGAGGATCGCCCGGGCGCCGAGGTCGTAGAGCGCGTCCATGATGAGGTTCGCGTCGTCGCGCGGGATCATCACGCGGACCGCGGCCCAGTCGCGGTCGTGCAGCGGTGAGACCGTGGGTGACTCGATGCCGGACGCCACCGCGGTCGCCTGCTCGAGCAGGGCCGTGGGGACGTCGTAGTCGAGCATCACGTAGCCACGGGCGACGAGGACGCCCTGCAGGCGTCGGCGGAGCACGTCGATGCCCGGGATGGTCTCGTCGGTGGAGACGAGCACCGCGGTCGACTCGAGGATCACCGGGCCGAAGATCTCGAGGCCCGCCTGCCGGAGCGTGCTGCCCGTCGACACGACGTCGGCCACGGCGTCGGCGACCCCGAGCCGCACGGCGCTCTCGACCGCGCCGTCGAGCTTCACGAGCGTGGAGCTGACCCCGTGCTCGGCGAGGAACGCCCCGACCAGTCCGGGGTAGCTCGTGGCCACGCGGACGCCGTCGAGGTCCTGCAGCGAGCCGAACCGACCCGGGGTGCCGGCGAACCGGAAGGTGGAGTCGGCGAAGCCGAGCGCGTCGACCTCGTGCGCCTCGGACCCGGAGTCGAGCAGCAGGTCGCGGCCGGTGATGCCGACGTCGAGCGCGCCGGACCCCACGTACGTGGCGATGTCCCGCGGGCGGAGGAAGAAGAACTCGACGCCGTTGCGCTCGTCGAGCAGGTGCAGCGCCTTCGGGTCGCGGCGGCCGGCGTACCCGGCCTCCCGCAGCATGTCGGACGCGGTCTCGGACAGGGAGCCCTTGTTGGGCACGGCGATGCGGAGCATCAGTGGGTCTGCTTTCTGTGGGGTCGTCGGCGGTCGTCGGTGCACCGGGCGGCGCTTCCTACAGATGTCGCCAGACGTCCGCCGGGGTGAGCCCCTTGGCGACCATGAGGACCTGGAGGTGGTAGATCAGCTGCGAGATCTCCTCCGAGGTGCGCTCGTCGCCCTCGTACTCGGCCGCCATCCAGACCTCGGCGGCTTCCTCCACGATCTTCTTGCCGATCTGGTGCACGCCGGCGTCCAGTTCGGCGACGGTGCCGGAGCCCTCGGGGCGCGTGCGCGCCTTCTCGGTGAGCTCCTGGAACAGGTCGTCGAACGTCTTCACGGGGTCCAGGCTACCGGTCTCCGCTGACGCTTCCGACGCACCGTCCGGACGGGAGGCAGTGGTCACCCCGGTGACACCGGTACCGTCCGACGCTCCCCCGGTCACGAGCGAGCCCGAGCGGCGGCCTCGCGCAGGTCGGCGATGCGCGCGGCGGGTTCGCCGCCGTACACCGCGGAGCCCGCGACCAGCGTGTCGGCACCGCTCCGGACGGCCTCGGGCACGGTGTCGACGGCGATCCCGCCGTCCACCTCGAGCCAGACGTCGAGCCCGGACGCGTCGACGGCGGCGCGGGCGTCGGCGAGCTTCGGCATCACGGACGGCATGAAGGACTGGCCGCCGAACCCGGGCTCGACGGTCATCAGCAGGATCATGTCGTAGGCGTCGAGGTGGTGCAGCACCTGCGTGATCGGGGTGCCGGGCTTCACGGCGACGGCGGCGCGGGCACCGTTCGACCGGATCGCCGCGGCGGTCGCCACCGGGTCGTCGGCTGCCTCGAAGTGGAACGTGACGCTCGACGCACCCGTCTCGGCGTACTTCGGCGCGTTGCGGTCGGCGTCGGTCACCATCAGGTGGACGTCGAGCGGCACCGGCGACACCTGCTGCAGGCGCTGCACGATCGGCAGCCCGAGTGTCAGGTTCGGGACGAAGTGGTTGTCCATCACGTCGACGTGCACCAGGTCAGCGGTCTCGATGCGCTGGAGTTCGCGCTCGAGGTTCGCGAAGTCGGCGGACAGGATGCTCGGCGAGATGCGGATCGTCACCGGGCAAGCCTACCGGCGTGCCGCTGGAGGCCCGCGGTCATCGCCACAGCGACGTCGCGTTCCAGTCCGCTGGCGCCCCCGTCTGCTCGAAGGGGACCAGTGCGATCGGCGGGTAGGCAGCCATCGCTCCGGCGAGCAGCCGGGATGGCCCGATGCCGCTGGCTTGACGGAGGTACTGCACCAGCGTCAGCTGGCCGTAGGTCCGGTTCATCGCGTGGGCGGCGAGGTCGAGTCCGTCGTGCGTCCCTCCGCGCGGCAGGCGGGGGCGCTTCGGGTACACCCGGTTGAACAACCGCCCGTGGTGGGCACAGGCGTTTCGGACGACGTTCAGCGCGCGGAGCCACGAGGCGAACTGCGGCGGCCTCAACCCGAACGCTCCGGCGACCTCGGTCTGCACCATCAGCGGTGCGAACCCGAAGAGGCGGCTCAGACTCCCCCAGTCCATGAGCTCGACCGCGGCCCACACGGGCAGGGTCCCGCCGTAGGCGAGCCGGTGGTGCTCCACGAAGTCCTCTCGGGACCGCCCGACCTCACGGTCGTGGCGACGGCGCCAGTCGGCGTACTGGTCACCCGACCGGGCGAGCACGCCGAGCAGCGCCGGCTCCAGGTGGGCGCACGGATCGAGCCGCCCCAGTTCATGGCCGAGTGCGGCGCGGACGGCGAGTTCGATCGGCGCGATCGCGTCGAAGACCGTGGTCCGGAGGCGGGCGTCGAAGTCGGAGAGGGAGACCACGTCAGCGAGACGAGTGCCCGCCGCGAAGTCGTCGCTCCGGTGCCCGGACCGCAGTCGACGGAACGAGTACCAGTACCCACTGAGTCGGTAGTAGCTGACCCGCCGCAGCAGCTCGACCGCGGCGTCGTGGTCCCCGACGTCCATCCCGCGGGCCTCGAGCAACGCGACCTGTTGGCTTGTCGACCGGAACGCCTTGACCTCGCTCAACGCACCCCCACACGAAGAGGACCGGCCCTGGACCTGCTTTCGCAGGCGGAACCGGTCTTGTGGAACCAACATATCAGAAGCGTTCCAGCGGAGCAACCGCCTCAGTCGACGCGACGGAACAGCGCGATGAACATCGCGTCCGTCCCGATGCGGTGCGGCCACAGCTGCGCCGTGGCACCGTCGGCGATCTCGGGGTCACGTGCGGCGACACCCCGGACGATCGCGGCGGTGTCGAGCTGTTCGAGCCGGTCCCCGTGCCGCCCCATCAGCGCGTCGACCTGCCCGCGGGTCTCCGCCAGGTGCGGCGAGCAGGTCACGTACGCCAGGGTCCCGCCCGGTGCGAGCACCCGGACGGCGGCGTCGAGCAGTTCGGTCTGCAGGGCAGCGAGCTCCTCGACGTCCTCGGGGAGCTTCCGCCAGCGTGCCTCCGGTCGGCGACGCAGCGCGCCGAGCCCGGTGCACGGGGCGTCGAGCAGGATGCGGTCGAAGGTCATCCCGGTGCCGTCGCGTCCGTACCGACGGGCGTCGCCCTCGACGACCCGCACGTGGTCGCCGAACACACCGAGCGCGTTCCGCACGAGGCCGGCGCGCGCGGGCACGAGTTCGTTGGCGACGAGGGTCGCCCCGCCCTGCTGCGCCTCGGCGGCGAGCAGCGCGGCCTTGCCGCCGGGCCCGGCACACATGTCGAGCCACCGCTCCCCCGCACGCACGTCCGACGAGCGGCTCAGCGCCAGCGCGGCGAGCTGCGACCCCTCGTCCTGCACACGCAGGCGTCCGGCGGCGACGCCCGGCACACGCGCCGGGTCGCCGCTGATGCCGCGGATGCCGACGGGCGACACCGGCGCGGCGTCCGCCTGCACAACGGGCTCGCCGGCCCGGACGGGAGGCACGGTGCCGGTCGCGCCGTCGGCCTCCGGTTCGTCGTCGGCGGGCACCAGGGCCGCGGGCACGTCGTCCGCACCGGTCGCGTCGGCGAACGCGGCATCGATGTCGTCGTCCGGGGCGGTGCGGGCGGTCGCGGTTGCGATGTCCTCGTCGGTGGCGAGGCCGGGCAGGGCCGCGAGCTGCACCCGGGGTGCGGCGTTGTCGGCGGCGAGCAGGGCGGCGAGCTCGTCGCGGGAGCGTTCGGCGGCCAGGGCGTCGCGGAGCGCCGAGACGACCCAGACCGGGTGCGACCAGCGGGTGGCGAGCAGGGCGTCCCCGGCGCGGCCCTCGGTGATCAGGGCGTCCCACTCCTGGTCGGTGCGGGCGGCGATCTTGCGCATCACGGCGTTCACGAACCCGGTCGCGCGGCGGGCACCGACCTCACGGGCGAGCTCGACCGTGGCGTCGACGGCGGCGTGCGTCGGCGTGCGCATGGCGAGCAGCTGGTGCGCACCGAGGCGCATCACGTCGAGGACGTCCGCCTCGATGTTCTCGGCCCGGCGACCGGATGCCAGCGCGATGATCACGTCGTAGCGGCCGAGCATCCGGATCGACCCGTAGGTGAGCTCGGTCGCGAACCCGGCGTCGCGGGCGGTGAGCCCGGCGCGGCGGATGCGCGTCGGCAGCAGCAGGTTCGCGTAGGCATCGTCGACCTGCACGGCGCGGAGCACGTCGAACGCCACGCGGCGGGCACTCGCCGGACGCGGGCCGCGGCGGGCACCCTGGGGCTTCGTCTGGGGGCTCATGCGAGGACCTTCCCGTCCAGTTCGCCGAGGCCACGGGCCCAGGCGGCGGCGTCCATCGCCTTCTTGCCCGCCGGCTGCACCTCGAGCAGCACGAGCGGGGTGTCGGCGGTCCCGACCAGCAGCCGGCCGCCGTGGAGTGCGAGCGCACCGGGCGCGAGCGACGGGGCGGGGTCCTGCGTGCCTCCAGGCTCGATCGTGCTGCGGAGCAGCTTCACGCGGGTCTCGCCCAGGTGGGCGTACGCGCCGGGCTCGGGCGTGACCCCGCGCAGCCGCGCGTGCACGGAGGCGGCGGGCGCGGCGAAGTCGGTGCGGCCGTCGTCGATCGTGAGCTTCGGGGCGAGCGTGGGCTCGCCGGACTGCTCCGTCGCGACGGCGGTGCCGGTGGCGATGGCGTCCACGACGTCCGCCACCACGTCGGCGCCGACCTCGGCCATCGCCGCGAGGACCTCGCCCGAGGTCGCCTCGGGGTCGATCTCGAAGGGCCGCGCGGCGTAGACCGGGCCGGCGTCCAGCGACTCGACCAGCTGGAAGACGGTGGCGGCGGTCCGGGTGTCGCCAGCCATCACCGCACGCTGCACCGGAGCCGCACCGCGGTACGCCGGCAGGTCGGAGAAGTGCAGGTTGATCCACCCGTGCCGCGGGGCGTCGAGGGCCGGGCGGCGGAGCAGTGCGCCGTAGGCGACGATCACGCCGAGGTCGACGTCGAGGTCCGCGATCCGGGCGGTGACGGCGTCGTCGACACGCGAGGCCTCGATGACCGGCAGTCCGAGCTCCGCGGCGACGACGGCCACCGGGGTCGGGGTGAGGACACGCTTCCGGCCCTGCGGGGTGGCCGGCCGCGTGAGCACCGCGACGATCTCGTGGTCGGACGCCGCCAGACGGCGGAGGGTGGGGACGGCCGCAGCGGGGCTGCCGGCGACGACGAGACGCATGGGTTCGATCCTCCCACGCCGACGGGCCCACCCGACCCCGACCGCCTGTCCGGAGCACGCGGTGCTCGGCACTGCCTGTGCACCAGCAGAGCGTGGGCTGCGTAGGTTCTGGCGGTATCGACGGAAGGAGCACCATGACCGACCGAGACCTGCCCATCCCGGACTTCGACCACGTCCCGCTCGGCAACCTGACGGAGCACTTGACGGCCCTCGACCGCGAGCAGCTCGAGGTGCTGCTCGACCACGAGCACGCCCACGGCGCACGGTTGCCGGTGCTGGAGCGGATCCGTCACCGGATCGAGGCCCTGGACGGTGGCGCGGAGCCGACCGGTTCCGTGCCGGAGCACCTCCCCGAGACGTCTGCGGGGGCCTCGGCACCCGCGGACGTCACGCCGGCCACCGCCGGTCCGACGATCAACCCGCCGTCCCACGGCGTGCCCACCAACCCCGCGCAACCGCGCTGAGATCAGGAGACACCATGAGCGACGTCACCACCGCCACCAACCGCTACGCCGGTTCGTCCGTCCAGAAGGCCGCCCTCGTGGTCGGCATCGTGTTCCTGCTCGTCGGGATCGCCGGGTTCGTCCCCGGCATCACGACCGGCGACCTGGCCGGGGCCGGACACGAGTCGATGGGCATGCTGCTCGGAATCTTCCAGGTGTCCGTGCTGCACAACATCGTGCACCTGCTGTTCGGCGTCGTCGGACTGCTCGCCGCCAACCGCGCTTCCGGCTCGCGGATGTACCTGGTGCTCGGCGGGATCGTCTACTTCGTGCTGTGGATCTACGGCCTGTTCACCGCCGGCCACAGCTCGGGTGCGAACTTCGTCCCGCTGAACAACGCCGACAACTGGCTGCACCTCGTGCTCGCCATCGGCATGGTCGCCCTCGGCGTCGTGCTGCCGCGCGAGCGTCGCCGGCCCACCAACGCCTGACCGACCCGCACCAGCCGGTCGCCGCACGGCGGCAGACCCCGAACGACACCGCCGACGTCCCACGACGTCGGCGGTGTCGTTCTGCGTCGTGCCCCCACAGCCGTACCCACACGGACCCGGGCGCGGTCAGACCTCGGAGAACGGCTCCGCGTCGTCCAACCGCACCCGCAGCGTCGGAGCGGCCCGTCTTCGGTTGCCGCCCTTGAGCACCCGCCGGGTCGACGAGCGCCGGATCACCTCGGCCTTGAGCGTCGCGGCGACCTCGGCCCCGTGCGCGTACGGGAACCGCACGATCGCCCGGACCGTGCCCGGCAACGTGTCGTCCTCGACCGGGACCGGGCCGAGCACCGGACCGACGACAGCGTCGCCGAGGGCCTCGACCGCAGCGGTGACGGCCTCGTCGGTACCGGTCATCGTCGCCACCCGCACCGCCGGCGGGAAGTGGAGTTCGCGGCGGTCGGTGAGCTCGTCGTGCGCGGGACCGTCGAGCCGCCACAGGGCCATCGCCGACGCCAGCCGCCCACCGATCCCGACCAGGTACACCTCGGCACCGGGGGCCGACTTCGCGGCGGCGTTCGTCCAGAAGCGCAGCACGTCCTCCTGCACCCGCAGCCCTTCGCGGGCGAGCATCTTCTCGCCGTCGAGCAGCAGCACGCAGGCGTACCCGCCCGGCACCGACGGCTCGGCCCCACGGGTGGCGACGACGACCGATGGCTTGGCGGGAACCTCGTCGAGCGGGCGGGAGCCGTCCGCGACGATGATCCGGGTGCCGGGGAACGCCCGCCCGAGCTCCTCCGCGGTGCGCTGTGCCCCCTGGCCGACCGGCTTCACGGTGCCGTTGCCGCACGTCGGGCAGCGGAACCCGACGGCCAGGGCGCCGCAGAACCGGCACTGGGGCGTGGCGCCGCGGTGCGGGCTTCCGAGCGGCCCGCCGCAGACCCGGCAGTGCGCGCGTTCGCCGCACTCGGCGCAGACCAGCCCCGTACCGAAGCCCGGGCTCGCGACCTGCACCAGGACGGCACCGTGCTGGCTGGCCTCGCGCGCGGCACGCCAGGCGGAGCTCGGGATGCGGGCCTGTGCGGCAAACCCCTCGGCCCCGGTCTGCTGCACGGTGGGGATGACCTTCGGCGTCTTCACGCGGTAGGGCACGACGTCCTGCAGCCAGTGCAGCTCCACCAGCCGTTGCACGTCGGTGCTGCGCGCGTGTGAGACGAACAGCAGCGCGGCCCCGGACTGGGCGGCCCGCACCAGGGCCACGTCACGCGTGTGCACGTAGGGGGCCCGCTGCTCGATGAACGAGGCGTCGCCGTCGTCCCACATCGCGATCAGCCCGAGGTCGGTCGCCGGCGCGTACATCGCCGTACGGTTGCCGATCGCGACCACCGGGTGCGTGCGGGCCTGCAGCAGGGCCTTCGCGCGCTGCCCGTTCGTCTGCTTGGCGTCGAACCGAACCACCCGTTCCGGCGGCAGCACGGCGAGCAGGGCGCGCTCGAGGTCGATGACGTCGCGGAAGTCCGGCACGGCGATCACCGCAGACTGCTCGGCCGCCACCGTGTGTGCGGCGGCCTGGGCGAGCGTCGCGGCCCATCCCGGCACCCAGACCGGTGCGTCCGCGTCACCCACCGCCACGGGCTGGGGCACGGCGGCGACCGCGGCGCGTCCGTGCTCCGTCACCACAGCCTCCAGGACGCCGTCGGCGTAGCCGGTGACGGGCGGGGCAGTCACCGGCGGCGGCGACCACGCGGTGTCCCGGGCGAGCCAGGCCTTCTCGGCGCGCACCTGCCGCGGTGGCACGGCAAGGCGCAGGACGTCGGAGGCGACACCCGCGGCCCGGTCGGCGACGGCACGCGCGAGGGTCCAGATCTCCGGCGCGAGCACGGGCACCGGGGACAGCACGGCCTCGATCTGACTGAGTTCCCCCGGGTACTCGCCCTCGGTGACGATCTCGACCACGTAGCCGTCGGACATCCGGGCCCCGGTGCGCAGCGGCACCTTCACGCGGACCCCCGCGACGCAGTCGTCCTCGAGCTCGGCCGGCACCCGGTAGTCGAACAGACGGTCCAACTGCGGGAGCGGCGAGTCGAGGACGACGCGCGCGACGGTGGTCACGCGGTGCTTCAGACGGTCGCGGCGACGAGTCCTGCGGCGGCGCGGAGTTCCTCGACACGGTCGAGCTGCTCCCACGTGAACCCGGGGAGCTCGCGGCCGAAGTGGCCGTAGGTCGCGGTCTGCGCGTAGATCGGTCGGAGCAGGTCGAGGTCGCGGATGATCGCGGCCGGACGCAGGTCGAAGACCTGACGGATGGCGGCCTCGATCGTGGCGTCGTCGACGTGTCCGGTGCCGAAGGTCTCGACGTACAGCCCGACGGGCTTCGCACGGCCGATCGCGTAGGCGACCTGCACCTCGAGCCGGTCGGCGAGCCCCGCGGCGACCGCGTTCTTGGCGACCCAGCGCAGCGCGTACGCCGCCGAACGGTCGACCTTCGACGGGTCCTTGCCGCTGAACGCGCCGCCACCGTGACGAGAGGCCCCGCCGTAGGTGTCGACGATCACCTTGCGGCCGGTGAGCCCGGCGTCACCCTGGGGGCCGCCGATCTCGAAGCGACCGGTCGGGTTCACGATGACGTCGACGTGCGACGAGTCGAGGTCGACCAGGTCGAGGACCGGACGGATCACGTGCTCGGTGATCGCGGCGGTGAGCTCGTCGAGCGTGACGCTCGGCGAGTGCTGCGTGGAGAGCACGACGGTCTCGACGGTCTTCGGCACGACGCCGTCGTACCCGATGGTGACCTGGGTCTTGCCGTCCGGGCGCAGGAACGACAGCTCGCCCGACTTCCGGACCGCGGCCAGGCGCTCGGCCAGGCGGTGCGCCAGCCAGATCGCGACCGGCATGTACTCGGGGGTCTCGTTCGTCGCGAAGCCGAACATGATGCCCTGGTCGCCGGCGCCCTGACGGTCGAGCGGGTCGACCGCACCGGTGCGGGAGTCGAGCGACTCGTCCACACCCTGCGCGATGTCCGGCGACTGCGCACCGATCGAGACCTCGACACCACAGGTGGCACCGTCGAACGAGACGTCCGACGAGTTGTAGCCGATCCCGGTGATGACGTCACGGACGAGCTTGGGGATCTCGACGTAGCCGGAGGTCGTGACCTCGCCGGCGACGTGCACGAGCCCGGTGGTCACCATCGTCTCGACGGCGACGCGCGCGTTCGGGTCGACCGTGAGCAGTGCGTCGAGGATGCTGTCCGAGATCTGGTCGCAGATCTTGTCGGGGTGCCCCTCGGTCACCGACTCGGACGTGAAGAGGCGGAGAGCAGCTGCAGTCACCGGGATCAGTCGGTGGGCTGCTGCTGCTTGGTGACGGTGAGCTTGTCCTCGTTGATCTCGTGGAGCGCGACGGACAGCGGCTTGTCGTCGATCGTCGAGTCGACGAGCGGTCCGACGTTGTCGAAGAGCGAGCCCTCGTGCAGGTCGGCGTAGTAGTCGTTGATCTGGCGGGCGCGCTTCGACGCGAAGATGACGAGCGCGTACTTCGACTCGACCTTGCTGAGCAGGTCGTCGATGGGCGGGTCGATGATGCCCTGGGGGTTGGCCATGGTGTCTCCTCGAAGTCAGTGCACCCGTCAGGGCGCAGAGAACAAGTCTACGACCTCACGTGCCGCGGTGCCGACATCGGAGTTCACGATCCGCACGTCGAACTCGTCCTGGGCGGCCAGCTCGACCTTCGCGGTCTCGAGGCGACGCGCCTGTTCCTCCGCGGATTCGGTCCCGCGGCCGATCAGCCGGCGCACCAGTTCCTCCCACGTCGGGGGCAGCAGGAACACGAGCACCGCCTCGGGCATGGCGTCGCGGACCTGCCGCGCGCCCTGCAGGTCGATCTCCAGCATGACCTTCTCGCCGGCGTCGAGCGCGCGGTCGATCGGCGGGCGCGGGGTGCCGTAGCGGTACGAGTTGTGGACGGTCGCCCACTCGAGCAGCTCGCGGTCGCGGATCATGCGATCGAACTCGTCGTCGTCCACGAAGTAGTAGTGCACGCCGTCGACCTCGCCGGGGCGCGGCTTCCGGGTGGTGGCGGAGACGCTGAGGTTGACGTCCGGGTAGTGCTGTCGGATGTGCGCGCTCACCGTGCCCTTGCCGACCGCGGTGGGTCCGGCGAGCACGACGAGCTTCGAGGCACCACGCTTGCGACCGCGGGCGGCGAGCCAGTCCGCCAGGGCGGTGCGCTGCCGGGTCCCCAGGCCCCCGAGGCGCTTCGAGGGGGCGATCCGCAGGGTCCCCATGATCGCCTCGGCTCGTGCGGGGCCGATCCCCGGCAGGCTGACGAGCAGGTCACGGACCCGGAGCGAGCGTTCCGCCGAGGTCGTCTCGACCAGCGAGTCGTCCCAGGCGGCACGGGCGACGTCGAGCGCGGAGCGCTCCCCCGACGCGATCGCGGCCTTCACCGCGGCCCGGGCGCGTCGCGCGGCGACCGCGGCCTTCGCCGCAGCGACGCGGTCGACCTCTGGCGGGGTCCGGTGGGCGGGCAGGCCCTCGTGCTCGTCGGTCACGCTGCCGCCGCCAGTGCAGTGCGGATGCGGTCCGCGCGCTCGGTGACGAGCGCCGCGACGCCGTCCGGACCGTCGGTCAGCAGGCCCCGCGACTCGCTCACGAGCACCTGCTCGGCACGCGCGCCGTACAGCGCACGGAGGTCCTCGATGCGGGCCCCCTGGGCACCGAAGCCCGGGGCGAGGACCGGCGCGGTGCCGATCGCGTCCGCGTCGATGCCGAAGTCGTCGAGGTGAAGGGTCGCGCCGAGCACGAGCCCGACGTCGCCGAGGGCCTGATCGCCCACGGACCGGTTGTCGTCTGCCACGTCCAAGACGATACCGGCCGCGACCGTCCGGCCGGTACGCGGTCCTTCCGCGAGCACCGCGGTCTGCAGCACACGGGCCTCGGGGTTGCTCGTCGCCGCGAGCACGAAGACCCCGGCACCGTTCCGGCGCGCGACGTCGATCGTGCCCCGGAGCGAGCCGTACCCGAGGTACGGCGACACCGTCATCGCGTCGGCCGCGAACGGCCCGTCGCGGTCCAGCCACGCCAGCGCGTAGTCGTCACCGGTGGTCCCGATGTCGCCCCGCTTCACGTCGGCGACGACCAGGAGGCCCGCATCGCGCGCCCGACGGATCGTCGCGTCGAGCGCACGGTAGCCCGCGACCCCCGCCGCCTCGAAGAAGGCGACCTGCGGCTTCACGATCGCCGCGCGGCCGGCGGCCGCGTCGACCAGGGTGGCGCCGAACGCCGTCAGGCCCTGCTCGTCGCGGGCGAGCCCCCACGCCGCCAGGGTGGCGGCGTGGGGGTCGATCCCGACGCAGAGCGGTGAACGCTCCCCCATGGCGGACGCGAGGCGGTCGCCGAAGGAAGCCGGGCCTCCCGACCGGGTCGTTGCCATGCTGGCAGCCGTCACCAGGTCGCGCGCTCGAGCGCGTAGTCCTGCAGGCTGCGGACGTTGAGCGGCGAACCGATCGTCTCGATCGCCGCGACGGCCGCCCCGATCTGCGCGATCGTCGTGAACAGCGGCTTGTCCGCCGCGACCGTGGCCGCACGGATCTCGTACCCGTCCGCACGACCGGCGGCACCCGAAGGCGTGTTGATGACGATGTCGACCTCGCCCCTGGCGAGCAGGTCGACGACGCTCTCGCCGCCCTGGCTGTACTTGCCGACGATCCCGACCTCGATGCCGTTGCGGCGGAGGATCTCCGCCGTGCCCTCGGTCGCGATGATCGTGAAGCCGAGCTGCTGCAGGCGGTGCACCGGCAGCACGATCGCGCGCTTGTCGGTGTCGGCGACGCTCACGAAGACCGTGCCGCTGGTCGGCAGGCCGCCGTACGCGGCGTCCTGCGACTTGAGGAACGCCCGCGGGAAGTCGCGGTCGATGCCCATGACCTCGCCGGTGGAGCGCATCTCGGGGCTGAGCACCGAGTCGACGACCTGGCCCTCGCGGGTGCGGAAGCGACGGAAGGGCAGCACGGCCTCCTTGACGGCGACCGGCGACTGGGCGGGGACGAACGCGCCGTCACGCTCGGGCAGCATGCCCTCGGCGACGAGCTCGGCGACCGTGGTACCGGTCATGATGCGGGACGCGGCCTTGGCCAGCGGGATGCCGAGCGCCTTCGAGACGAAGGGCACCGTGCGGCTGGCGCGCGGGTTTGCTTCGAGGACGTAGAGCACGCCGGCGCCGATGGCGAACTGGACGTTGAGCAGGCCCTGCACGCCGATGCCGCGGGCGATCTTCTCGGTCGCGTCGACGACGCCCTGGATCTCCGCGCGGCCGAGGCCGACCGGGGGCAGGGTGCAGGCCGAGTCGCCGGAGTGGATGCCGGCCTCTTCGAGGTGCTCCATGATGCCGCCGATGTAGAGCCGCTCGCCGTCGAAGAGCGCGTCGACGTCGATCTCCACGGCGTCGTCCAGGAACCGGTCGACCAGCAGCGGGAGCTCCGGGCCGATGATCGCCTGGTCGGCCATCCGGTCGAAGTAGTCCGCGAGCGACGGGGAGTCGTAGAGGATCTCCATGCCGCGGCCGCCGAGCACGAACGACGGGCGGACGAGGACGGGGTACCCGATCTCCTCGGCCACCGTGGTCGCGCTGGCCAGGTCGTGGGCGGTGCCGTTCCGCGGTGCGAGCAGGCCGGCGGCGTCGAGGATGGCGGAGAACTGCCCGCGCTCCTCGGCCGAGTCGATCGCGGTGGGGCTGGTGCCGAGGATCGGGATGCCCGCGGCCTCGAGCGGCTTCGCCAGGCCGAGGGCGGTCTGGCCACCGAGCTGCACGACGACGCCGACGAGTTCGCCGGACGCCGCCTCGGCCTCGATGACCTCGAGGACGTCCTCGGCGGTCAGGGGCTCGAAGTACAGGCGGTCCGAGGTGTCGTAGTCGGTCGACACGGTCTCGGGGTTGCAGTTGATCATGATCGTCTCGAACCCGGCGGCGCTCAGCGCGAAGGAGGCGTGCACGCAGGAGTAGTCGAACTCGACGCCCTGTCCGATGCGGTTCGGGCCGGAGCCGAGGATGACGACCTTCTTGCGGTCGCTCGGCGTGATCTCGGTCTCGGTGTCGTACGACGAGTAGTGGTACGGCGTCAGGGCGGGGAACTCGCCGGCGCAGGTGTCGACGGTCTTGAAGACCGGTCGGATGCCCTGGGCGTGCCGCTCGTCACGGACCTGCTGCTCGGAGACCGGTGCCGCGTCCGTGCTGCGCAGGCTCGCGATCTGGGTGTCGCTGAAGCCGTGCTCCTTCGCCCAGCGCATCGTGTCCGCGTCGAGGGTGTCGGCGGCCCGGACCTCGTCCGCGACCTCGTTGATGAGCACGATCTGGTCGATGAACCAGGGGTCGATCTTGGTGGCCTCGAAGACCTCGTCCGCGGTGGCACCCGCGACCAGGGCCTGCTGGACCGTGACGATGCGGCCGTCGGTCGGGATCGACGACTTCGCCAGCAGGGCGTCCTTGTCGAGCTCGGCCGCCGGGGTGTCCCAGTGGAAGCTCGACCCGCGCTTCTCGAGCGAGCGCAGCGACTTCTGCAGTGCCGTGGCGTAGTTCCGGCCGATGGCCATCGCCTCGCCGACGCTCTTCATCGTCGTGGTCAGGGTGGCGTCGGCGGCCGGGAACTTCTCGAAGGCGAACCGCGGGGTCTTCACGACCACGTAGTCGAGGGTCGGCTCGAAGCTCGCCGGGGTGACCTTCGTGATGTCGTTCTCGATCTCGTCGAGCCGGTAGCCGATGGCGAGCTTGGCGGCGATCTTGGCGATCGGGAAGCCCGTGGCCTTCGACGCGAGGGCCGACGAGCGGGACACGCGGGGGTTCATCTCGATGACGATGACGCGGCCGTTGGACGGGTCGACGGCGAACTGGATGTTGCAGCCACCGGTGTCGACACCGACGCGACGGATGATGTCGATGCCGATGTTCCGCATGTTCTGGTACTCGCGGTCGGTCAGGGTCAGCGCGGGGGCGACCGTGATCGAGTCACCGGTGTGGACACCGACCGGGTCGACGTTCTCGATGGAGCAGATGACGACGGTGTTGTCGTAGTTGTCCCGCATCAGCTCGAGCTCGTACTCCTTCCAGCCGAGGATGGACTCCTCGAGCAGGACCTCGGTCGTCGGGCTGGACTGCAGCCCGTCGCCGACGAAGCGGACGAGTTCGGCCTCGTTGTAGGCGAAGCCCGAGCCGAGGCCGCCCATGGTGAACGACGGGCGGACGACCAGCGGGTACCCGAGGTCCTTCGCGAACTCCTTCGCTTCCTCCAACGTGTGCGCGATGTGGCTGCGGGCGACGTCGGCACCGGACTCGAGCACGAGCTCTTTGAAGAGCTGGCGGTCCTCGCCGCGCTGGATCGCCTCGACCTTGGCGCCGATGAGCTCGACGCCGTGCTTGGCGAGGATGCCGGCCTCGTCGAGCGCGATGGCCGCGTTCAGGGCCGTCTGGCCGCCGAGGGTCGGCAGGACGGCGTCCGGCTTCTCGATGCGGATGATCTCCTCGAGCGACGCGTTCGTGATCGGCTCGATGTAGGTCGCGTCGGCGAAGTCGGGGTCGGTCATGATCGTCGCCGGGTTCGGGTTGACCAGGATGACCCGGACGCCCTCGGCCCGGAGGACGCGGCACGCCTGGGTGCCGGAGTAGTCGAACTCGGCGGCCTGACCGATGACGATCGGGCCGGAGCCGATGACGAGGACGGAGTTGATGTCTGCGCGCTTGGGCATCAGTTCGCTTCCTTGGTGATGTCTGCTGCGGGGGTCGTGGCGTCGGCGGTGGCCGCGTCGAGCGGCTCCCCGTCGCGACGCTCGCGCACCATGTCCGCGAACCGGTCGAAGAGGTACATGCTGTCGTGCGGTCCGGCGGCGGCCTCGGGGTGGTACTGCACGCTGAACGCCGGCACGTCGAGCGCGCGGAGGCCCTCGACCACGTTGTCGTTCAGCGAGTAGTGCGAGACCTCGACCCGACCGAACCCGGCCGGCGACTCGAGGACCTCGCCGAGGGGCGCGTCGACCGCGAAGCCGTGGTTCTGGCTCGTGATCTCGACCTTGCCCGTGGTCGTGTCGAGCACCGGCTGGTTGATCCCGCGGTGGCCGAAGGGCAGCTTGTAGGTGCCGAAGCCGAGCGCGCGGCCGAGCAGCTGGTTGCCGAAGCAGATGCCGAAGAACGGGCGGCCGGTGCGCAGGCTGTCCTGCAGCAGCTCCACCTGTGCGTCCGACGCGGCGGGGTCGCCGGGGCCGTTCGAGTAGAACAGGGCGTCCGGTGCGAGGGCTTCCAGCTCCGCAGCGGAGATGTCCTGCGGCACCACGTGCACCTCGAAGCCGCGGGCCGCGAGGTACCGGGTGGTCGAGGCCTTCACGCCGAGGTCGAGCACGGCCAGGGTGCCGATCTGCTCGCCGACGGCGGGGACGACGTAGGTCTCCGGGGTGGACACGACCGCCGAGAAGCTCGCGCCGGCCATCGTCGCCTGCGACACGACCGCGTCCAGCTGCGACTCGGCCGACAGCGCCGCGTCCGCACCGCTGAAGACGCCGCCCTTCATGGCGCCGGCGTCACGGATGCGGCGGGTGAGTGCGCGGGTGTCGATGCCGGAGATGCCGACGATGCCGTCGCGCACCAGGTGGTCGTCGAGCGTCGCGTTCGCGCGGTGGTTCGACACCACGCGGCTGGGGTCGCGCACCACGTACCCGGCGACCCAGATGCGACGGGACTCGGGGTCCTCGTCGTTCACCCCGGTGTTGCCGATGTGCGGCGCGGTCTGCACCACGATCTGTCCGGCGTAGGAGGGGTCGGTCAGCGTCTCCTGGTAGCCGGTCATGCCGGTCGCGAAGACCACCTCGCCGAGCGTGCGCCCACGGGCGCCGTAGGCCCAGCCGTCGTACCGGGTGCCGTCTTCGAGGACCAGGACGGCCCGTTCGCGTGTCATGCTTTCTTCCCTTCGCCCGCGGTTCGCGGAGCATCGGCCGCAGTCGCCTGCGGCCCGGTCTCGGTCAGTCCCTGCAGGGCGTGCAGCGCGGCTGCGTCGCCCTCCGGGAACCGGAAGTAGGTGTCCAGGTCCGTCGCACCTGCGGCGCCGGTCGCCGTCCATCGCAGACGGACCAGTCCCCCGGGTTCGACCACTCGGTCGATGGCCCACGTGGAGCGGTCGGCGCCGCGGACCGCGTCGCGCGCGATCCAGCGGTCGTCGGTACCGGCGAGGCGCATCACCACGCCGGTCGCGTGGACCGTCACCCCGCCGCGGCCGCGGAACCCGAGGCCGCCTGCGGTGATGCGTTCCAACGGCTGGTCGGCGCGGGTCGTCGCGACGGTGAACCCGTCCCACGACCCGACCGCCGGTGCCAGGTCGGCCGGCACCCGGACTGGAGGCACGGCTTCCGCCTGCTTCCTGGTCCGCGTCCGCCAGGTGCGCGCCATCGCGACGAACAGGGCGGCGACCGCGAGCAGGATCACCGCGCCGAGGAGCCAGCGCTGCGCGTCGCCGCTCATGCGCGCGCCCCTGTCCGGAGCGCCGCGGCGTGCGCCGCGATCGTGTCCGCGTCGACGACCCGGCCGTCGAGCACCGTCGCGTACCCCTGGTGGAAGGTGGCGACGACCCGGCCAGGCAGCGTCATGCCGAGGTACGGCGAGTTCTGCGACTGCCCGGCGAGGTCGGTGACCGCGAACTCGCGGCTGGCCGACGGGTCGTAGAGCGTGATCTCGGCGGGTGCTCCCTCGGCGATGCGCTGCCCGTGCCCCTCGACCTGGCCGATCCGCGCCGGCGCCTCGGACAGCACCCGGGCGACGTCGGCCCAGTCGAGCCGGCCGTCGTCGACCACGGCGGACTGCACCACGCTCAGCGCCGATTCGAGGCCGACCATGCCGTTCGCGGCAGCGGGCCACTCGCAGCACTTCGCCTCGGCGGTGTGCGGCGCGTGGTCGGTCGCGACGATGTCGATGGTGCCGTCGGCCAGGGCCGCGCGGAGCGCCTCGACGTCCTCGCGGGCGCGGAGCGGCGGGTTCACCTTGTAGCGGGCGTCGTAGCCGGGCGCACCGTCGTGGCCGGCGACGAGGTCCTCGGTGAGCACCAGGTGGTGCGGGGTGACCTCGGCCGTGACGTCGATGCCGCGGGACTTCGCCCACCGGATCACCTCGACACTGCCGGCCGTCGAGACGTGGCAGACGTGCAGGCGTGCCCCGACGTGGTCGGCGAGCAGGACGTCGCGGGCGATGATCGCCTCTTCCGCGACGGCGGGCCACCCGGCGAGGCCGAGCTCCGAGGACAGCCGGCCCTCGTTCATCTGCGCGCCGATGGTCAGCCGGGGCTCCTGGGCGTGCTGCGCGAGCACCCCGCCGAAGCCCTTGATGTACTCGAGTGCGCGGCGCATGAGCAGCGGGTCGGCCACGCAGGAGCCGTCGTCCGAGAACACCCGGACCTTCGCACGCGAGGTCGCCATCGCGCCGATCTCGGACAGGTGCGTGCCCTGCAGCCCCTGTGACACGGCGCCGATCGGGCGGACCGTCACGTAGCCCGCGTCGTCGCCGAGGGCCTGGACCTGCTCGACGACCCCGGCGGTGTCGGCAACGGGGCTCGAGTTGGCCATGGCGTTCACGGCGGTGAAGCCACCGGCGGCCGCGGCACGCGAGCCGGTGAGGACCGTCTCGGACTCCTCGTGACCGGGCTCGCGCAGGTGCGTGTGGAGGTCCACGAGGCCGGGCAGGGCGATGAGGCCGTCCGCGTCCACGGTGGTGGCGCCGGCCGTGTCGAGACCGGACCCGACCGCGGTGATGCGCCCGGCCTCCAGACGGATGTCGGCACGCGAGCCGTCGACCAGCTGCGCGCCACGGATCAGGTGAGCGGTCATGCGGCGGACTCCTTCGCGTCGGTGCCGGTTCCGGCACTGCCCGTCAGGGCGAGGTAGAGGACGGCCATCCGGACCGAGACGCCGTTCTCGACCTGCTCGACGACGGTCGAACGGGGGTCGTCGGCGGCGACGCCGGCGATCTCGAGCCCGCGGTTCATCGGACCGGGGTGCATGATCAGCGTGCGCTCGGACAGCCGACCGAAGCGCGCCGCCGTCAGGCCCCAGTGCCGCGTGTACTCGCGCGGGTTCGGGAAGAAGGCGTCGTTCATCCGCTCCTGCTGGATGCGGAGCGTCATGACGACGTCCGGGTCCTCGGCGAGGGCCGTGTCGAGGTCGTGGTGCACCGCGGCGCCGAACGGCGACGGGGTGGCGGGCAGCAGCGTCGGCGGCGCGGCGAAGGTCACGCTCGCGCCGAGGGTGCGGAGCAGCCAGGCGTTCGACCGGGCGACCCGGCTGTGCAGCACGTCGCCGATGATCAGGACGCGCACGCCGTCGAGGCCCTGGCCGCGCGAGCCGGCACCGTGCAGGCGGCGGCGCATGGTGAAGGCGTCGAGCAGCGCCTGCGTCGGGTGTTCGTGGGTGCCGTCACCGGCGTTGACCACCGGCACGTCGATCCAGTCGGCGTCGGCGAGTACCCGCGGCGCGCCCGATGCCCCGTGGCGCATGACGATGCCGTCGATGCCCATCGCGCCGAGGGTCTGCACGGTGTCCTTCAGGGATTCGCCCTTGGAGACGCTCGAGCCCTTCGCGGCGAAGTTCAGGACGTCGGCGGACAGGCGCTTCGCGGCGGCCTCGAACGAGATGCGCGTGCGCGTGGAGTCCTCGAAGAACAGGTTCACCACGGTCTTGCCGCGCAGCGCCGGGAGCTTCCGGACCTCGCGCGTGTTGACCTCGGCCATCTCCTCGGCGACGTCGAGGATGTGGACGGCCTGGTCGCGGGACAGGTCGGCAGTCGAGAGCAGGTGCCGCATCACGCCACCCCCTGCTCGATGAACACGGTGTCGTCGCCGTCGGTCTCGGCCAGGTGCAGCGTGACCCGCTCGTCGGACGCGGTCGGCAGGTTCTTGCCCACGTGGTCCGCGCGGATCGGCAGCTCGCGGTGGCCACGGTCGACGAGCACGGCGAGCCGGACGGCACGCGGCCGGCCGATGCCCTGCAGCGCGTCGAGTGCGGCGCGGACGGTCCGACCGGAGTACAGCACGTCGTCGACGAGCACGACGACCTTGCCGTCGATGCCGCCGGCGGGGATCACCGTCCGGTGCGGCGCGCGGCCGATGCCGTGACCGAGGTCGTCGCGGTGCATGGTGACGTCGAGCGTGCCGACACGCTCCGTCCCGATGCCGCCGGCGGCCGAGGACCACTCCGGCTCGATGCCGGCCAGGATCCGGCCGAGGCGCTCCGCCAGGACGGCGCCGCGGGTCGGGATGCCGAGGAGCACGAGGTCCGAGCCCCCGTGGTTGGCTTCGAGGATCTCGTGCGCGATGCGTGTCAGGGCACGCGTGATGTCGGGCTGTTGCAGGACCGTTCTGGTTCCCACGTCGACCCCCTTCCCCGCCTCACTGGACGGCATTAAAGGATGCTGACGTGGTCAACCCTACCGGGACTCCTGGTCTCCTGCGACCGTCCGACCGGACGGTGCACGACCGCCGGCGACGGCCCCGAGGACGCCGTTGACGAAGCCGGCGGAGTCCTCGGTGGACAGCGACTGCGCGAGCTCGACCGCCTCGGCGATGGCGACGGCGTCGGGCACCTCCGGGTTGAAGCGGAGCTCCCAGACGGCCATCCGCAGGATGCAGCGGTCGAGGACCGGCATCCGGGCGATCGACCAGCCCTGGGCGTGGTCGACGATGACGGAGTCGATCTCGTGGCGGGCATCGTCGACACCGGTGACGATCTGGCGGGCGTAGTCCCAGCTGGAGGCGCGCTCCGGCTGGTCCAGGTGCCGGACCGTCTCGGTGGCGAGCACGTCCGCGATCGGCAGCTCGCGCACCTCGGCGACGTACAGCATGTCGAGGGCGCGCTTGCGGGCCTTCGAACGAGCACTCATACGGTCAGCGCCTAGGAGTTGACGCGGCCGAGGAAGCTGCCGTCGCGCGTGTCGATCTTCACCAGGGTGCCGCTCTCCAGGTACAGCGGGACCTGGATGCGGTGGCCGGTCGCGATGATGGTCGCGTCCTTGGTGCCGCCGGAGGAACGGTCGCCCTGCAGGCCGGGCTCGGTCTCGACCTCGGTGACGATCGACGTCGGGAGCTCGACGTACAGCGGGTTGCCCTCGTTCATCGCGATGGTGACCATCGCGGACTCGAGCAGGTAGTTCTTGGCGTCGCCGACCACGGTCGCGGAGACCGGGATCTGGTCGTACGTGTCGGTGTCCATGAACACGTAGGAGTCGCCGTCCTCGTACAGGAACTGGTAGTCACGACGGTCGACGACGGCGGTGTCGATCTTCGCGCCGGCGTTGAACGTGCGGTCGACGACCTTGCCGGAGACGACGTTCTTGAGCTTCGTGCGGACGAACGCGCCGCCCTTGCCCGGCTTGACGTGCTGGAACTCGACGACCGACCACAGCTGGCCGTCGATGATGAGAACGGCGCCGTTCTTGATGTCTGTGGTACTGGCCATGAGTCGTCGGTGTCCCGTTCGGTCGTGTTGTGAAGTGTCCTCGGGCCGCGGACGGCCCCGGACGAGTGTAGCGGACGCCCGCCCGGCGGCCGGAGCGGTGCGCGTGCGTGCCGGACGCGCCGGTCTCGGGCGGGCGCCGGGCGCCGGGCCCGGGCCCTGGCTCAGCGTCGCCGTCGAGCGAGCCAGGCGTCGATCGCCGCCCAGCCGAGCAGCACCACCGCCGCTCCCCCGAGCAACCCGCCCGCGACCCCCGTGGACAGGGCCGCCGTCGGTCGTGCCGGCAACGACAGGTAGACGATCGCCAGGATCCCCGCCCCCGCACCGAGCAGCACGAGCAGGATGCGCCGGATCATGCCGGACACGAGCTGCCGGTCGCGGCTGTCCGCGAAGAGCCGGATGTTCACCGTGAACCGGCCGGTCTCGATCGCCTCGCCGATGCGGTCCACCCGGCGGGGCAGGCGACGAGCGGCCGACACGACGCCGAGCAGCTCCTTCGCCGCCAGGTCGCGGAGCTTGCCCGGCCGGAGCTGGTCGGTGATCTGCTCCCGGGCGAGTCCACGGGACTCCTCGAGCAGGTCGAACGACGGTGCGAGCGTGCGGAGCGTCCCCTCGAAGATGGCCAGGGCGCGTGCCGCGGCGACGAAGTCCGGCGGCGGCTTCAGCCGGTAGCGCCCGAAGACCTCGACCGCGTCGTCCACGGTGTCGACGCCGATGCGCGCACCGGGCCCGAGCTCGTCCGCGACGAAGCGGGCGATGTCCCGACGGAAGTCGGGCTCGTCGTGCGCATCGCGCACGGGTGCCATCCGCAGGACCGCATCGGCGATCCGCGACGTGTCGTCCTGCAGGTAGGCGGCCAACAGGTCCTGGACCGTGTCCCGGAGACCCGGGTCGAGCCTCCCGACCGATCCGAAGTCGATCAACGCGGGCCGCCCGTCGGGCAGCACCAGGACGTTCCCCGGGTGCAGGTCCGCGTGGTACAGGCCGTCGAAGACGACCTGGCGCAGGAAGGCGCGGAGGATGGCGCGCATCGGCGCGTCGAGGTCGCGCTCGGAACGCTCGGCGCGGATCGCGCTGAGCGTGTCGCCCTCCAGGAACTCCATCACGAGCACACGCCGGCCGGACAGGTCCGGGTAGGGGTCCGGGAACCGGACCTCGTCCGGACGCGCGCTGCGGGCCTGGGCCGCACGCAGCGCGGTGAGGTTCCGGAGCTCGGAGACGAAGTCGACCTGCCGGATCAGGTCGTCCGCGTACTGGCCGGCGATGTCCTGCACGCCGACCTGCCGCGCCTCGGTCGACCACCGGGCCATGAACCGGACGACCCGCAGTGCGATGTCCACGTCGCGGCGCACCGCTGCGTCGATCCCCGGCCGCTGCACCTTCACGGCGACCGCGGTGCCGTCGGGCAGCCGGGCGCGGTGCACCTGCGCGATGGACGCCGCTGCGACGGGCACCGGGTCGAAGGTCGCGAAGACCTGGTCGACCGGGGCGCCGAGCTCCTGCTCGAGGAGCGCACGGACCTCGTCAGCCGGCGCCGCCGTGACGTTCCGCTGCAGGTGGGCGAGTCCCTCGGTCCACTCCTCGGGCAGCAGGTCGCCACGGGTGGAGAGCAGCTGGCCCATCTTCACGAACCCGCCACCGGCTTCCTCGAGCGCCCGGCGCAGGTGCTCGGCCTGGTCGCGACGCAGCTCCGACGTTGCCGGGTCGTGCGAGAAGTCGAGACGACGGAACGGCACCAGGTGGTGGCGGCGGGCGATCGAGAGGAGTTCGGTGAAGCGTCGACCACGGGAGCGCAGGGTGCCGGTGTCGGCATCGCGCGGGCCGGAGAGGTCGCTCAGTCGGGGTGGGGTGGGCACGCCCGCCAGTCTGCTCCCCGGTGCTGGGTCCGCAGCGTGCGGGTGGCGCGGTCCGTCGCGTCGTCCCATCCTCCTCCACAGCCGGGAGGCCCGGTGCGGCTTCCACAGCCCGGCGCGGGCCCGGCGCGGGGCGCGGTCCTGGAGCGAGACACTCGTGCCGTGGAGACAGCACTGATCGCGGCGTGCATCGCCGCCGGAGCGGCGATCGTCGCGGCCGTCGTCAGCTGGTTCGGGGCGTTCCAGAGTCGACGGACGTCCGATCGTGACCACGCCTGGCATCGGTTCACCTGGGCCGTCACGGAGCGGCCGGACATGAACACATACGACATTTCGACAACGGTGCTCCGAGACCTGGAGACCGTACCGTGTGGTCGAAGGCCGATCGCCGACTCGCGAGCCGAGCGCTCCGCAGGCGAGCCAGCGCCGACCAGGCACATGACGACGACGAACGAAGGGCCTCCGACTGATGTCGATCCTGCGACCGCTCCCCGACGCGCCCGACCTCGACGAGGACGACGACGTCCTCTTCGCCTGGGACCACGGCGCCACCGTCGACGAATGGCGGGAATCCCAGCGCACCGGCGTGGTCACCGTCTCGACGCGTGTCACCTGGTGGTGGCGCAGGATGCGACGGGTCCTGCGCTGACCGGCGTGGCTAGACGCCGACCTCCTGGTAGGCGGTGAAGAGCAGGTGGTCCTCGGGGCCCTCGAGCACGACGGGCTTGCCGACGCCGTCCAGGATGATGAACCGCAGCATGCCGGCACGGGCCTTCTTGTCACGACGCATGGTGGCGAGCAGCCCCTGCCAGCGCCCGACGCCGTACGAGGTCGGCAGGTCGAGCGACTCGAGGATCGCCCGGTGCCGATCGACCGTGGCGTCGTCCAGGTGGCCGGTCAGTCGGGCGAGCTCGGCGGCGAACACCATGCCGACCGACACCGCTGCGCCGTGGCGCCACTGGTACCGCTCGGCGTGCTCGATCGCGTGCCCGAGGGTGTGCCCGTAGTTCAGGATCTCGCGTCGGCCCTGCTCCGTGAAGTCGTCCGAGACGACCTCGGCCTTGAGCGCGATGGCGAGCTCGACGACCCGGCGGAACTCCGGCGTCGTCGGGTCGGTCACCCGGTCGACATCGGCCTCGATGATGTCCAGGATCTCGGGCACGGCGATGAACCCGGCCTTCACAATCTCGGCGAACCCGGTCAGGATCTCGTTGCGCGGCAGCGTGCGGGCGAGGTCGAGGTCCACGACGACGGCACGGGGAGCGTAGAAGGCGCCGACCAGGTTCTTGCCCTCGTTCGTGTTGATGCCCGTCTTGCCGCCGACGCTGGCGTCCACCATGCCGAGCACGCTGGTCGGGACGGCCACGTACGGCACACCGCGCAGCCAGGTCGCGGCGACGAAGCCGGCCAGGTCGGTGACCGCGCCGCCCCCGAGGCCGATCACCGCGTCGGTGCGGGTGAAGTCGGCCTGCCCCATGATCTGCCAGCAGAACGCCGCGACCTCGACGCGCTTGGCGCCCTCGGCGTCGGGGACCTCGGCGATCAGGGCCTCGAGCCCGGCCTCGACCAGCAGCGCACGGAGCTCGTTCGCCCGGGCACCGAGCGTCGGCGAGTGCACGATGAGGACCTTGGCGACACGCGGGCCCAGGATCGCGGGCAGGGCACCGAGCAGGTCCGTGCCGACGGCCACCGTGTAGCCGTCGTCACCGCCGACCCGGATCTCGGTGGTCCCGGCGGGCAGGGTCGACTCGGTCACGGTGCTCCTTCGGTGCTGGTGGTGCTGCTGGTCGTGCTGCCGGGCGCGGCGGTGGTGCCGGCGTCGCTGCGCAGCCACGTGACGACCTCGTCGACCACGCGGGACATCGGCCGGCGCGACGTGTCGACCACGACGTGCGCGAGTTCGGCGTAGGTGGCCGCCCGCTCGTCCATGATCGTCTGCCAGGCGTCGATCCCGCCGTTGGCGAGCAGGGGCCGGTCGGACCCGGCGATCCGGTCGGCGACGGCCTCGGGCGACACGGTGAGCAGGACGATGCGCGCGCCGCTCAGGGCCTGCCGCGTGTCCGCGTGGGTGACGGCTCCCCCGCCCACGGCGATCACGCCGCCGGTGGCCAGCGCCGCCCGGACCGCCTGGGCCTCGAGCGCGCGGAACGCCGGCTCGCCGCGGTCGGCGAAGATCCCGGGGATCGGCCCGTGCTCGCGCACGATGACCCGGTCGGTGTCCGTGAACGGGACGCCCAGGGCCTTCGCCACCCGCTTGCCGACGCTCGACTTGCCGGCGCCCATCGGGCCGATCACGACCACGGGCGCGTCGGCGCGTCGGACGTCGGTGCTCACAGGTCGGTCGACGTCGCCGACGGCTCGGTCCGGCGCGTGCGCAGGGTCTCCGGGATCGCCGCGAGGTAGGCGTCGAGGTTGCGCTTCGTCTCGACGACGTTGTCGCCGCCGAACTTCTCGAGCACCGCGTCGGCGAGCACCAGGGCCACCATCGCTTCGGCGACGACACCGGCAGCGGGCACGGCGCAGACGTCCGAGCGCTGGTGGTGCGCCGAGGCGTCCTCACCGGAGACGACGTCCACCGTGTGCAGGGCGTGCGGGATGGTCGCGATCGGCTTCATCCCGGCGCGGACGCGCAGCACGGTGCCCGTGGACATCCCGCCCTCGGTCCCACCGGCGCGGTCGCTCGTGCGGTAGATCTCGCCGTCCTCGCGGTACAGCTCGTCGTGCGCGGCGGAGCCCCGGCGGCCGGCGGTCGCGAAGCCGTCACCGACCTCGACCCCCTTGATGGCCTGGATCCCCATGATCGCCGCGGCGAGGCGGGCATCGAGCCGGCGGTCCCAGTGCACGTGCGAGCCGAGGCCCGGCGGGACGCCGTAGAACAGCACCTCGACGACGCCGCCCAGGGTGTCGCCGTCCTTCTTCGCGGCCTCGACCTCGGTGACCATGCGTGCCGAGGTCTCGGCGTCGAAGCACCGCAGCTGGTCCTCGTCGAGGCGGTCCACGTCGTCGGGCAGCGGCAGGTCCGTGCCGTCGGGGACCCGGACGGTCCCGACCTGCAGCGTGTGTGCCACCGAGCGGATGCCGAGTTCGGCCAGGAACGACTTGGCGACGGCACCGAGCGCCACGCGTGCGGCGGTCTCGCGGGCGCTCGCACGCTCCAGGATCGGGCGCGCCTCGTCGAAGCCGTACTTCTGCATGCCGACCAGGTCGGCGTGGCCCGGTCGCGGTCGGGTGAGCGGCGCGCTCCGCCCTCGGGACATCTCGGTGGACTCGATCGGCTCGGGGTTCATGACCTCGACCCACTTCGGCCACTCGGTGTTGCCGATGCGGATCGCGATGGGGCTGCCGAGCGAGTAGCCGTGCCGGACGCCGCCGGACACGTGCAGCTCGTCCTGCTCGAACTTCATCCGCGAGCCACGGCCGTAGCCGAGCTTGCGGCGCGCGAGATCGGCACGGATGGACTCGAACGACACCGGGACACCCGCGGGCAGGCCCTCGAGCATGGCGATCAGTTCGGGTCCGTGGGACTCACCAGCAGTCAACCAACGAAGCATGCCGCAATCCTCCCACAGCGATCGTCCGTGCGACGTCGTCGCCTACTGGTAGTCGGGGTGCGCCCGCAGCCACGCCTGGAACTGCTCGACCGCCACCAGGTGCTGGTCGTAGGTGTCCGAGAAGACGGTCTTGCCCGACTCCAGGTCGACCGTCACGAAGTACAGCCACTTGCCCGGGGCCTCGTTCGTCACGGCCTTGATCGCGATGTCACCCGGGTTGGAGATCGGTGCGGGCGGGAGCCCCTCGTGCACGTAGGTGTTGTACTCGTTCGAGGCGTCCGCACGCTCGGCGTCCGTGGTCGTCACGGTGTGCGTGTTGCCCGTTCCGTACGCGACCGTGGCGTCGGACTGCAGCTTCATCCCCTGGTCGAGGCGGTTCTGGAACACCCGGGCGACCTTGGGGTAGTCGGCCGCGAGGCCGGCTTCCTTCTGCACCAGCGACGCGAAGACGATGGTGCGCTCCTGGTCGGCCTCCTTGACGCCGGCGGCGGACAGGTGCTCCTTCATGGTGTCGACCATCGACTTGAAGTACTGCTCGGCGGTCCAGCCCGGGTTGATCGGGTAGGTCGCGGGGAAGAGCCAGCCCTCGAGCGTCGTGACGCCGGACGGCAGGTCGTAGGCCGACAGGTCCTTCGCGGCCGCGTCGACCTGTTTCTCGGTCAGGCCGGCCTTCGAGACCATCCCGGCCTTGATGTCGGCGAGTGCCGTGCCCTCCGGGATGATGATCGACGCCTGGACGCGGTTGTCCTTGTCCTGCAGGGCCGCCAGCGCGGACTTCGAGCTCATCTGCTTCTTCAGCGCGTACGAACCGGGCTGGAACTGCACGTCCGGCGAGGCCAGCAGGAGCTTGTAGAAGACCTTCGAGTCCTTGACGACGCCGCTGCGCTGCAGCGTCGCGGCGACGTTCTCGCCGATGTCGCCCTGCTTGATCGTGATGGTCACCTTCGAGGTGCCGTTGCCCGTGTAGTCGTCGGGCTCCTGCGCGCCGCTGATCGCCGCGATGAGCTGCTGGATCTTGGGTGCGGCGAACGTGTACGCCCCGACGCCGGCAGCGAGCACGACCGCGACGATGACGAGCCCCGCGACGAGCGGTCCGCGCCGGCGCTTCGGCCGTGGCTCGCGGGGCGGCCTGGAGGCGCGTCCTCCGCCGCCTCGTCCACCGCGTCCGCCGCCTCCCGCGGCACCACCGCCGCCGGTCGCGTCACCGTCGTCCGTCCCGTCGGCTCCGGATCCGCCGGCCGCGGCGGTCGCCGCGGACTCGGTCGGCAGCTCGCCGGTCAGCAGTGCGGCGACCTCGGGGTGCAGGTCTTCGGGGCGGGTGGCGATCGGTGCGTCGGCGGGGGACGCCGGGCGTTCGTCGCGTGCGGCTGGCGGGGCCTCGGTGGCCCGTTCGGCGGCCGGCGGCTCCTCGGTCGCTGCGACGCGGGCTCGTTCGGCCTCGAGGGCGCGGGCTTCGCGTCGGGACAACGGAGGCGCCGGCGGTGGGGTCACCTGACCAGCGTCGTCGCGGTCATCGGTGCCTGTCGTGCGGTCGGAAGTCGCCTTCCGCCGCTCGGCGTCGTTGCCGGGCGCGATGATCGCGTTCCAGTCCAGATCGTCTGCCAACGTCCTCGGTCTCTCGGTCGGGAACTCCACCTGGGCACCGTCGTCCTCGCAGCTGACGACGAGAGCACCCATGTGCGGTACCGGGCAGCCCTGTCAGGGAAGCGTGGTGCCCGGAGGGGCACCGGCACTGCGCTCGTGGTCGAGCGCGTGTTGCAGAATGATAACAGCGGCTGCTTGGTCGATCACGGCCCGGGACTTCTTCGTGTTCTTCCCGGCCTGGTGCAGCCCTCGCTGGGCGGTCACGGTCGACAGTCGTTCGTCGACCAGGCGCACCGGCCGACGCGCCGCGATCCGGGCCGCGAACACGCGGGCGTCCTCGGTGGAGGCCGTGTCCCCACCCGACATCGACAGGGGCAGCCCGACGACGACCTCGAGCACGTCGTACTCGTCCGCGAGCTCGAGGATCCGCCGGAGGTCCTTCGAGTCGTCGCGACGGACGGTCTCGACCGGCGTCGCCAGCAGGCCGTCGCGGTCGCACACGGCGACCCCGATCCGGGCGCGCCCGACGTCCACGCCGAGCCGCCGCCCGGACCGGATGCCCACGGTCAGCCCGCGAGCCGTGCGGTCACGGCACGCAGCGCCGCGGGGAGCGCTGCAGCGTCGGTCCCGCCGCCCTGCGCCAGGTCCGGCTTGCCGCCGCCACCGCCACCGAGCACGCCGGCGGCCTCCTTCGCGAGGGGGCCCGCCTGCACGCCCGCAGCACGGGCGGCGTCGTTCGTCGCGACGATCACGATCGGCTTGCCGCCCACGACGGCACCGAGCACGACGACGGCCGCGCCGTCACCGAGCTGGCCCCGCACGCCGGTGGCGAGCGAGCGCAGGTCGTCACCGGACTGCAGCCCGTCGACCGTCTCGGCGACCACGGTGGTGGCACCGACGGTGGTGGCGTTCCGGGCGATGGCGGGCACGCGCTGCTGCAGGTTCGCCGACTCGTACTCGGCGAGCTTCTTCTGGGCGGACCGGAGGTCCTCCATCAGGTTCTGCACGCGGGCCGGCAGGTCGGCACGGGGAGCCTTGAGCGCGCTGGAGAGCTGCGACACGATCGTGCGCTCGACGGCGAGGTCGCGGAACCCCTCGAGCCCGACCAGTGCCTCGACGCGGCGGTTCGTCGAACCGACGCTCGACTCCCCCACCAGGTTGACGAGCCCGATCTGCGCGCTCGAGGCGACGTGCGTGCCACCGCAGAGCTCGCGGGACCACGGGCCGCCGATGTCGACCATGCGGACCTCTGCGCCGTACTTCTCACCGAACAGGGCCTGCGCCCCGAGGGCCTTCGCCTCGTCGATGGGCAGGATGCGCGTGGAGACCTCGAGGTCGGTGCGGATCGCGGTGTTCACGACCTCCTCGATCTCGGAGCGCGTCTCGAGCGAGACCGGCTGCGACCACGAGAAGTCGAGGCGCATGTAGCCGGACTTGTTGTACGAACCGGCCTGCAGCGCCTCCGGTCCGAGGATGTCGCGGAGCGCCGCGTTCACCAGGTGCGTCGCGGAGTGTGCCTGGGTCGCGCCGCGGCGGTACTCCGCGTCGACGACGGTGCTCGCGGCGTCGCCGACACCGACCTCACCGGAGCGGACCTGCACGGTGTGGCTCCACAGTCCGGAGACCGGTCGCTGGACGTCGAGGACCTCGAGGTCGAACCCGTTGCCGACGATCGAGCCCTGGTCGGCGTCCTGGCCGCCCGACTCGGCGTACAGCGAGGTCTCGCCGAGGATCACCTCGGCGATGTCACCGGCGACCGCACGGTCGACGCTCACACCGCCGACGATGATGCCGAGCACGCGCGTCTCGGCCTCGAGCGCGTCGTAGCCGAGGAAGGTCGTCTCGCCCTTGGCCCGGAACGCGCTGTACACGCTCAGGTCGGCGATCGCGGTCTTCTTGCTCTTCGCGTCGGCCTTCGCCCGGGCACGCTGCTCGGACATCAGGGTCTCGAACGCCGTGCGGTCGACGTGGACCCCGGCTTCCTCGGCCATCTCCATCGTCAGGTCGATGGGGAACCCGAAGGTGTCGTGCAGCAGGAATGCCGTGTCGCCGCCGATCGACGGGGCGCCGTCCTGCTTCGCACGCTCGACGGCCACGTCGAGGATGGTCGTGCCCTGCGCCAGGGTGCGGAGGAAGGTCTCTTCTTCCGCGTACGCGATGCGGGAGATCCGGTCGTAGTCGGACGCCACCTCCGGGTACGCGTCGCGCATGGCGTCGCGGGACGCCGGGAAGAGCTCGGGGAACGTGGGCGCCTCGACACCGAGCAGGCGCATCGCGCGGACGGTGCGACGGAGCAGACGACGGAGGATGTACCCGCGGCCCTCGTTCGACGGGCTCACGCCGTCGGCGATGAGCATCAGCGAGGAACGGACGTGGTCGGCGATGACGCGCATCCGCACGTCGTCCTCGTGCACGGCGCCGTAGCGTCGGCCGGAGATCTCGGCTGCGCGGTCGAGCACCGGGCGCACCTGGTCGATCTCGTACATGTTGTCGACGCCCTGCTTGATGAAGGCGACGCGCTCGAGCCCCATACCGGTGTCGATGTTCTTGTTCGGCAGCTCGCCGGTGATCTCGAAGTCGTACTTCGACCGCACGTCGGCGATCTGGTACTGCATGAAGACGAGGTTCCAGATCTCGACGTACCGGTCATCGTCCGTCGCCGGGCCGCCGTCGATGCCGTACTCGGGGCCACGGTCGAAGAAGATCTCCGAGCAGGGACCCGCCGGTCCGGGCTGTCCGGTCGACCAGTAGTTGGTGTCCTTGCCGAGGCGCTGGATCCGCTCGTCGGGCAGCGAGGAGTGCTGCTTCCAGAAGCCGATCGCCTCGTCGTCCTCTTCGTAGACGGTGACCCAGAGGTCGTCGGGCGAGAAGCCGAGTCCGCCGTCGGTCTCCGGGTTGGTCAGGAACTCCCAGGCGAACTGGATCGCCTGCTCCTTGAAGTAGTCGCCGAACGAGAAGTTGCCGTTCATCTGGAAGAACGTGCCGTGGCGCGGGGTCTTGCCGACCTCTTCGATGTCGTTCGTGCGGATGCACTTCTGCACGCTCGTCGCCCGCGGGAACGGCGCCGGGATGAGACCGGTCAGGTACGGGATGAACGGCACCATGCCGGCGACCGTGAAGAGGAGCGACGGGTCGTCGGAGACGAGGGACGCGGACGGGACGACGGTGTGGCCGCGGTCACCGAAGTACTGGAGCCAACGGCGGCGGATCTCTGCGGTCTGCATGGTGCTTCCTGGGTTCAGGTCGTGGGTGGAGGAGGGTCGAGGCTGCTCGGTCGGAGCGCTCAGACGTCGGTACGGAGCTCGGCCTCGCGCGACCGGTAGCCGTCCGCGACGGCACCCGTGAAGGCCTTCGTCCTGGCGTTCACCTCGGCGAAGAGCCGGGCGCCACCGGAGGTCTGGGCGACCCGGTGTGCGACGGCGAACCCGATGACGATGCCGACGGCGACGAAGAACAGCTGCTTCACGGTGCCTCTCCCTCTGTGCACCCGGGCGGTGCATGCCCGGACAAGCTTAGTCGCCGGGCACTTCCGCGCGTCCCCGTCCGCAAGACGCCGTCGTGTCGGCAGGACGCCGCCGAAACCGGGGGCGTCTTGCTCATCCGGCGGCGCGTCGCCGAGACGACGGCGTGTTGCGAAGCGGAGGCGGTGCCGGAACGCCGAACGGCGGGTCGCCCTCGAGAGGACGACCCGCCGTTCGGGTGTGATCAGTGGATCAGCGAGCTGCGTAGTACTCGACGACGAGCTGCACTTCACAGGTCACGGGGACCTCGGCGCGCTTCGGGCGACGCACGAGGCGGGCCTGGAGCTTCTCGATCTCGACCTCGAGGTAGCCCGGGACCTTCGGGAGGACTTCCTGGTGGCCACCGGCAGCGGCGACCTGGAAGGGCTCCATCGACTCGGACTTCGCCTTGACGTGGATCAGCTGGCCCTCCTTGACGCGGAAGGAGGGGCGGTCGACGAGCTTGCCGTCGACCAGGATGTGGCGGTGCACGATCAGCTGACGGGCCTGCGCGGTGGTGCGGGCGAAGCCGGCACGGACCACGAGGGCGTCGAGGCGCTGCTCGAGGAGCTCGACCAGGTTCTCACCGGTCAGGCCCTTCGTCTTGCGGGCCTCTTCGAAGACGATGCGGAGCTGCTTCTCGCGGATGCCGTACTGGGCGCGCAGACGCTGCTTCTCACGGAGGCGGACGGCGTAGTCGCTGTCCGCACGACGGCGCGTACGGCCGTGCTCACCGGGCCCGTAGGGGCGCTTCTCGAGGTAACGGGCGGCCTTCGGCGTCAGCGGGATGCCGAGTGCGCGCGACAGGCGGGTCTTGCTGCGGGTACGTGACTTGGTAGACACAGGGTCCTTTTCTCTGTTCGAACTGAATACTCACCGGAGGCCGGGCACGCGAGTGCCGGTGGCCCCGACGACGGGATCCAGAGGGATGAGCCTGTGGGATCGGACGGCTACAGTCCGAACCTCTGCCCCCGTACCACCGGAGTGGCACTCTGTCCTCGACGCAGCCGTGCTCGAGGACCAGGACGTAGGCCCGGCAATGCTAGCAGCATCGGGGCGAGCGCAGAAGCACCGACGCTAGTGGCCGCGTGTGATCTTCCGGAGTCGTTCGAGCCGCGGCCCGACCTCGCGCTCGTAACCGTTGGCCGTCGGCGTGTAGTACTCGGTGCCCTCGAGTGCGTCCGGCAGGTACTGCTGCTCGGCGACCCCGTGCTCGGCGTCGTGGGAGTAGACGTACCCCTTGCCGTGCCCGAGGCGCTTCGCCCCGGCGTAGTGCGCGTCGCGCAGGTGCATCGGCACCGTGCCCATGCGCCCCGCCTTGACGTCGGCCATCGCCTGGTTGATGCCGTTGTAGGCGGCGTTCGACTTCGGCGCCGTCGCCAGGTAGACGACGGCCTCGGCCAGCGGGATCCGCCCCTCGGGCATCCCGATGAGCTGCACGGCCTGGGCCGCGGCGACCGCGATGGGCAGCGCCTGGGGGTCGGCCATGCCGATGTCCTCGGACGCGGAGATGATGATCCGGCGCGCGATGAACCGGGAGTCCTCGCCGGCCTCGATCATCCGGGCGAGGTAGTGCAGGGCGGCGTCGACGTCGCTCCCCCGCACCGACTTGATGAAGGCGCTGATGACGTCGTAGTGCTCGTCACCCTGTCGGTCGTAACGCAGTAGTGCCCGGTCGACCGCGGCCGCGACGGTGTCGGCGTCGACGACGGGCACGGTGTCGTCGTCCTCGTCCTGCGCGGCGGTGGCCGACGCCGCCGCGGCCTCGAGCGCGGTCAGGGCACGTCGGGCGTCGCCGGACGCGAGCCGGATGATCGCGCTGCGGGCTTCGTCACCGAGGACGACGGCACCGCCGAGCCCGCGGGGGTCCTCCACCGCGCGGTCGACGAGCATGCCGAGGTCGGGATCGGTGAGCGGTTTGAGCGTCAGGAGCAGCGAGCGGGACAGGAGCGGCGAGATGACCGAGAACGACGGGTTCTCGGTGGTGGCCGCGATCAGGATGACCCACCCGTTCTCGACCCCGGGAAGCAGGGCGTCCTGCTGGGCCTTGCTGAACCGGTGGATCTCGTCGAGGAACAGCACCGTGGTCGACCCGTACAGGTCGCGGTGGGTCAGGGCCTTCTCCATGACCTCGCGCACGTCCTTCACGCCGGCGGTCACGGCGGAGAGCTCGACGAACTCGCGACCGGACTGCCGTGCGATGGCCTGCGCCAGCGTGGTCTTGCCGGTACCGGGTGGGCCCCACAGGATCACGGAGACCCCGCCGGGGTTCTCACGCGTGCCGGTGGCGAGCTGCACCAGGGGCGAACCCCGGCCGAGCAGGTGCTGCTGACCGGCGACCTCGTCGAGGCTGGTGGGGCGCATCCGGACGGCGAGCGGGACGGAACCCTGCGCGAGACCGGCGCGACCACCCGTGGTGGGCGCGTGCATTCCCGAACGATCCGCTGCCATCCTGCAATCGTAGGCCGGTCCACCGACGCAGGCCGCGCCTCCCGCCAGGTGGTGGTGGTGACCGTTCGGCTACGCTCGTTGCACACTGCGACGAGAGGGCAGACCAGCACCGTGGCACCGAAGAACCCAGCGCGTGACAACCGTGAGGCGCGCGAGCGCCTCCGTCTCTACCAGGCCCGCCAGGGCCTCCACGAGCGGCAGCGCCGCCGCCGCGTGCGGGACAACCTGATCGGCGCCGGCGCCCTCGTCCTCGTCGCGGCCCTCGCCACCGGGTCGCAGCTCGCCTTCGCCGGGTCGCGGGGGTCGGACGCCCCGGCCCCGAGCGCCTCCGCGTCGTCGACGGCCACGCCGTCGCCCAGCGCCACGGCCGGCAACACCGGCGACGTGCCGAGCAAGTCGATCGCGAAGGGCGCGACCTGGACCGGTACGCTCACACTCAACAAGAGCATCGACCTCGGCATCGAGCTGGACGGTGCCAAGGCGCCGCAGGCCACGAGTGCCGAGATCTCGCTGATCCGTGAGCAGTTCTACAACGGCACCACCTGCCACCGGCTCGCCGACAGCGACGGCCTGAAGTTCCTGCAGTGCGGCTCCGCGAACGGCGACGGCACCGGCGACGCCGGCTTCGAGTACGGCCCGCTCGAGAACGTGCCGGAGGACGGCGTCTACGAGAAGGGCACGATCGCGATCGCGCGGTCGGACTCCCCGTACTCGCAGTCGACGCAGTTCTTCATCGTCTACGGGGACACCACGCTCGACGGCTCCACGGGCGGCTACACGGCCGTCGGCAAGGTCACGAGCGGTCTGTCCGAGCTCGAGTCGAAGATCGCCGCGAAGGGCATCGCGTCCCCCGGCAGCGACGGCACCGGTGAGCCGAAGGTGGCGACGAAGATCACCGACGCGACCATCGCGGAGCAGAAGTAGTCCACAACCCGTCGCACCGGTCGGGCGGCGGAGCCCGTCCGTGCAATAGGCTGACGACCTGACCGTGCCGACGGTGACGTCGGCGATGCACGACCACGATCGAGGCGAGACCTGTGGGATCTGACGAAGCAACGACCTGGGGGCGGGTCGACGAGAACGGGACCGTGTACGTCCGGTACGAAGAGACCGAACGTGCTGTCGGTGAGTACCCGGACGCCACCCCCGAAGAAGCCCTCGCCTACTTCGCGCGGAAGTACGCCGACCTCGAGGGGCAGGTGAAGATCGCCGAGCAGCGCGTCCAGCGCGGTGCGTCGGCGAACGACGTCGCCCGGACGGTCGAGCACCTGACGGCCCTGGTCGCCGACGCGCGCGTGGTGGGTGACATCAAGTCGCTCGAGACCCGCGTGGGCGTTCTCGCCGAGCAGCTCGGCTCGCTCACCAAGGAGCAGGCGGAGCAGGCGCAGCAGGCCCTGCAGGACGCCCTGGCGCACCGCACCGCCCTGGTGGAGGAAGCCGAGGCACTCGCCGCGGTGGACCCCGCACGCGCGCAGTGGAAGCAGATCACGGCGCAGCTCGACGACGTGTTCGCGCGCTGGCAGCAGCACCAGCACGACGGGCCGCGGATCCCCAAGAACGAGGCGAACGACCTGTGGAAGCGGTTCCGCGCAGCGCGGTCCACCGTCGACCAGCACCGTCGTGCCTTCTACTCCGAGCTGGACGCACAGCACCGTGACGCCCGGACCCGCAAGCAGGAGCTCGTGGCGCAGGCCGAGGCCCTCGCGCCCCGCGGTTCCGACGCGATCCCGGACTACCGCCAGCTGCTCGACGACTGGAAGAACGCCGGACGTGCCGGCAAGCGCCACGACGACGCGCTCTGGGCACGCTTCAAGGCCGCCGGAGACGTGCTGTTCGAGCAGCGCCACGCCGAGAGCGCGGCCGAGAACGAAGAGTTCTCCGCCAACCTCGAGGCGAAGCAGGCCCTGCTGACCGAGGCCGAGCCGCTCCTGCAGGCGACCGACCGTGTCGCGGCGCGCAAGACCCTCACCGGCATCCAGCGCCGCTGGGACGAGATCGGCAAGGTCCCCCGCGGCGACGTCCGTCGGGTCGAGGACCGCCTGCGTGCGATCGAGGACCACGTCCGTGGGCTCGAGGACGCGCACTGGAAGGAATCGAACCCGGAGCGCAAGGCCCGTCAGAACGGCCTCGCGAGCCAGCTGGAAGACGCGATCGGCAAGCTCCAGTCCGAGCTCGCCGCGGCGCAGGCCACCGGTGACGCCCGGAAGATCAAGGACGCGCAGGAAGCCCTCGACGCCCGCAAGATCTGGCTCGACGCCCTGGGCGGCTGAGCCTCCGCAGCACGAACGACGCCCCCGTGACCGATCGGTCACGGGGGCGTCGTCGTACGGGGCGTCGTCGTACGGGGGAACCAGTGTGCTCGGCAGGTCAGACCGGCGCGGGCAGTCCGAGCAGCAGCCGGATGTCCAGGTCGTCCTGCCGCATCTGCGCGGCGAGCTCGTCCATCGACGAGAACTTGACCATGCCGCGCACGTACGACACGAAGAGCACGGAGATCCGATCGCCGTACAGGTCGATGTCGACGTCGAGCAGGTGCGCCTCGATCTGCTTCGCGGGCACACCCTCGAACGTCGGGTTGTTACCGACCGACACCGCCGCCGGGTAGACGGTGCCGTCGTGCAGCACCTGGGCGGCGTAGACACCGTCGGCGGGGACGAAGCCCTCGCACGCCGGGTCGAGGTTCGCTGTGGGGTAGCCCATCGCACGGCCGCGCTGGTTGCCGTGCACGACGACGCTCCGCACGGCGTGCTCCCGCCCGAGGAGTCGTGCGGCCTCGGCCACGCGGCCCTGGCCCAGGAGCTCCCGGATCCAGGTGGAGGACACGCGGCGCTCACCGTCGGGTCGGACGTCGTCGATCAGGTCCACGTCGTCGATGAGCTCGACGGTGAAGCCGTGCTGCTCCCCCAGGGTCCGGAGCAACGCGACGTCACCGGCGCCCTTCGCACCGAAGCGGAAGTCGCTGCCGACGAAGACGAGCCGGGCGTGCAGGGTGTCGACGAGGATCTCGGACACGAACGCCTCGGGCGACTTCGACTGCAGTTCCTGGTCGAACCGGAGCAGCAGGGTGGCGTCGACCCCGGCGTCCTCGAGCAGTTCGCGGCGCTGCGCGGTGCTCGTCAGGGCCGGCGGGACGTGCGGCGGGTCGATGACGTTGAGCGGGTGGCGGTCGAACGTGACCACGGTGGCCACGAGGTCGTGCTCGCGGGCGGCACGCTCGAGGTGTGCGATGACGGCTCGGTGCCCGACGTGCACGCCGTCGAACTTGCCGATGGTGACGGCGCTCGGGCCGAACCCGTCCGCCACGTCGGCGGTGTCCTCGTAGAACTGCACGGTGGCTCCTACTCGCTCGCCGGGGCGGTCGACGAGGACGCAGCCGGTGCCGACGGCTCGGCGACCGCGGTGCGGTGGTGCTTGCGGAGCCACCAGAGCCCGGCGATCGGCAGCACGAGCGGCGCGAAGGCGTAGCCCAAGCCGTAGTACGACCAGATGGTGTCGTCGGGGAACAGCTGGCGGTCGAACAGCGACAGGGTGCCGATGACGAGCACGCCGGTCATCTCGAACACGATCGTGACGCAGGCGACCCGGTACCAGAACCGGCCGGGCACGATGAGGGCGATCATCGCGACGATGTAGACGACGGCAGCGATGGCACTGAGCGTGTACGCGAAGGGTGCGAACGAGAACTTCTCGATGATCTGCACGACGCTGCGTCCGGTCGCCGCCAGCGCGAGGATGCCGTACACGGCGATGAGGACGCGGCCGATGCCGGTCGCGAGTGAGGATCTGGTCGCCATTGCACCGATTCTACCGACGCGCGGCTGCGCGCATGACCTCCGGCGTCAGTTCAGCGCGAACCAGATCTGGTACATCCGGTAGACCATCACCGCGACGGTGAAGGCCCCCGCGCCGAGCACCACGGTGCTCCACTTCGTGCGGTCGATCAGCGCCCACACGACCGCGGCCGGTGGGACGAGCAGCACCGAAACGGCGTACACGCCGAACTCGAGCGCGTTGCCGTCGGGCGGGCTGCCCGTCGCCGGCAGCACGATCGAGATGACGCCCTGCGCAAGGAGCAGCAACTCGATGAGCACGAGGGCGCCGACGGTGTAGTCGTTCGGCTTCCAGCCGATGAACCCCACGACGACCGCGAAGAGCCCCACCACGACGGCGAGCACCAGCTGCACCCACATGTACCACTCGATCACGCGCGGGCTCCGGTCTGCGAGGAGGACGACGCACCGGGCGTCGGGAAGTTCGTGATGACCCGGAGCAGTCCGCGGCGGACGGAGACGAGGCCGACCAGCCGGTCGTCGGACGCCGTGACCGCTGCCACCGGCCCGTCCGAGTCGGGGTGCTCGGCCGCGACGCGCTTGCCGTCGGTGAGGTCCTTCGCCGAGGCTGCGTCGAGCGTCACCGACGAGAAGAGTCGCCGGGCGATGTCCGCCGGACGTGCGAGCGCGGCGCGGACGTCGACGGCGTCGTCCTCGAGGTCGATGGCGTCCTGCACGTCGAACGGTCCGACGCGTGTCCGACGGAGGGCGACGAGGTGCGCCCCGGCGCCGAGGGCAGCGCCGACGTCACGGGCGAGCGCGCGGACGTAGGTGCCCGACGAGCAGGTCACGACGACGTCGAGGTCCACCACGGCGACGTCGGTGCCGTCGACGGCGACGGTCCGCTCGTTCCGCGTCGTGACGTCGAACTGCGAGACGGTCACCGTGCGGGACTTGAGCTCCACCGCCTCGCCCTTGCGCGCCAGGTCGTAGGCGCGGCGCCCGTCGACCTTGATCGCGCTGACCGTGGACGGGACCTGGTCGATGACGCCCCGCTGTGCTGCGACGGCGGTCTCGACGGCGTCGTCCGAGACGTCGGCAGTTCCCACACCGACAGCAGCGGTCGGCGTGCCGTCGGCGTCGTCGGAGTCCGTGGAGACACCGAGCCGGATGGTCGCCGTGTAGGTCTTGTCGAGGCCCACCAGGTGCGTCAGCAACCGGGTGGACGGCCCGATGCCGAGCAGCAGCAGCCCGGTGGCCATGGGGTCGAGGGTGCCGGCGTGGCCGACCTTCTTCAGGCCGAGGCGCCGTCGGGCGATGGAGACCACCCGGTGGCTGGAGATCCCCTGCGGTTTGTCGACGAGGAGGATGCCGTCCGGCGCGGTTTCGAGCACCAGCCGAGATTACCAGCGCCGGTCAGCAGGCGTCGTTCCACTCGCGGCGGGGGTGCTCGGGATCGGTGACGTCGAGCACGGCGGAGGCCGCGATCTTCACGTCGGCGCGGCGCTCGAGCCGGCCGGACTCCTGCTCGACCCACAGCGACCAGCGCCACAG
The DNA here is from genome assembly GCF_003234435.1 of Curtobacterium sp. MCLR17_044. Lineage (NCBI taxonomy): Bacteria > Bacillati > Actinomycetota > Actinomycetes > Micrococcales > Microbacteriaceae > Curtobacterium > Curtobacterium sp. MCLR17_044. The sequence continues at coordinate 156,252 of NZ_QKTC01000005.1, forward strand.
GGTACGGACCCCGTGAGCCAGGATGCCCCGTCCGTGCACGATCAGGACACCGTCACCGGCTCCGGTCGTGCGGAAGGGCGTCACCAGGTCGGACCGCAGCGTGTCCTGGTCGGCGGACGGCGCGGCGGCCGCCATCGCGGAGACCCCGTGCTGCTCGAAACCGGTGACGAGCGCGGCCGCGACCCGCTCGAGGTCGGTGCCGTCCTGCCCGTCGACGCCGATGACCGTGCGGTTCGTGCCGACCTGCGCGATCGCCTCTGCGGCGATCGCAGCCATCGTGTCGGTCTCTTCGGGTGCCCAGCGTGCCATGCGTCCACCGTAGGCTGTCGAGGTGAACGCGAGTCGGGCCTCCAGACCGGATGTGGACAAACCGACCGCGCGACGCGGTGTGCAGGAGCCGGCCACGCCGGAACGGCCCGACATCGCGACCCCGCTGATCGCGTGGTTCCGGCAGCAGGCGCGGGACCTACCGTGGCGCAGCCCCGGCTTCCCCGCGTGGGGGACGCTCGTCAGCGAGATCATGCTGCAGCAGACGCAGGTCGCGCGCGTGGTCCCCCGACTGGAGGCGTGGCTCACCCGGTGGCCGACGCCTCGCGACCTCGCGGACTCGCCCCCGTCCGAGGCGGTGCGTGCCTGGGACCGGCTCGGCTACCCGCGACGCGCGCTCGCGCTGCACGCGGCGGCGACCGCCATCGCGAACGACCACGGCAACGTCGTGCCCCGCGACGTCGACGCTCTGCTCGCTCTGCCGGGCATCGGCGACTACACCGCCCGCGCCGTCGCGGTCTTCGCGTACGGCGACCGGCACCCGGTCGTGGACGTCAACGTGCGCCGCGTGCTCGCACGTGCGGTCCTCGGCCAGGGCGAACCCGGGCCGGCGAAGGCGAAGCAGGACCTCCCGCTCATGGAGTCCGTGCTGCCGGCGGACCGCGACGACGCCGCCGCCACGAACGCCGCCGTGATGGAGCTCGGCGCGCTGGTGTGCGTGTCCCGCTCCCCCGCGTGCGATGCGTGCCCCATCGCGGACCGCTGCGCGTGGCGTGCGGCCGGGTACCCGGAGCACGACGGGCCGCGGGCTCCGCGGCAGGCGAAGTTCGCCGGCAGTGACCGCCAGGTGCGCGGCCTGATCATGGCCGAGCTGCGCGCCAGCGACGTGCCGGTCACCCGGTCCGAGATCGAACCGGTGTGGCCGGACGCCGACCAGCGGGACCGGGCGCTCGCGTCGCTCCTGCGTGACGGACTGGCCGTCGGGGACGACGCGAGCGGCTACCAGCTGCCCGGGGTCTAGGAACGCGGCTCGGCGGAGCCGTCGGTCTCGGCAGCGTCGTCGTCGTCCTCGTCCTCGTCGCGCTTGTACGGGTCGGCGTCGCCGGCGTACGTCGCACCGACTGAGGCTGCGCGGACCTGCTCGTCGCGCACCTGGGCCTGCACGAGCAGGTCCTCCATGTGCGCCGAGGTCTCGGGCAGGGCGTCGGCGATGAACTCGAGCGACGGCGTGAGCCGGGCGGTGATGTTCTTGCCGACCTCGGACCGGAGCATGCCGGTCGCGGCCTTGAGCGCCGCGGCGGAGTCCGCACGCTCCTCGTCGGTGCCGTAGACGGTGTAGAAGATCGACGCGTGCTGCAGGTCACCGGTCACACGGACGTCGGTGATCGTGACGAACCCGAGTCGCGGGTCCCGCAGACCCTTGTCGAGTCGACGTGCGACGACTTCCTTGATGCGGTCCGCCATCTTGCGTGCGCGCTGCGGATCGGCCATTGGGTGCCTCCTGAGGCAGTGGCGGGACGCTTCCCGCCGGTGGTCCTGCGTGGGAAAGGGGTCGGGCCCCGGCCTCCCGCGTGGGGAGGCCGGGGCCCAGAGGAGTCACGCGATCAGTCGCGCGGCTTCTCGACGAGTTCGGTCGTCTCGACCTCGTCGCCGATCTGGATGTCGTTGAACTTGCCCAGACCGATACCGGCTTCGAAGTCCGTGCGGACCTCGGTCACGTCGTCCTTGAAGCGACGCAGTGACTCGATGGCCAGGCCATCGGCGACCACAACACCCTCGCGGATGACGCGCGCCTTGGCGTTGCGTGTGATCGTGCCGGAGCGGACGATGACACCCGCGATGTTGCCGAACTTCGAGGAACGGAACACCTCGCGGATCTCGGCGACGCCCGACTGGACCTCTTCGTACTCGGGCTTGAGCATGCCCTTGAGGGACTGCTCGATGTCGTCGAGTGCGTTGTAGATGACCGAGTAGAAGCGCACGTCGATGCCTTCGCGCGCCGCACGCTCACGGGCCTTGACGTCCGGACGGACGTTGAAGCCGATGACGATGGCGTTGTCGATCGTGGCGAGGTCGATGTCCGACTCCGTGATCGCACCGACACCGCGGTGCAGGATGCGGAGCTGGACGCTGTCGTCGACCTCGATGTCCAGGAGCGACTGCTCGAGTGCCTCGACGGCACCGGAGACGTCACCCTTGATGATGAGGTTGAGCGACTCGACCTTGCCCTCTTCGAGCGCACGGGTGAAGTCCTCGAGCGAGATGCGCTTGCGCGACTTCGCCAGCAGGGCGTTGCGCTCGGCGGCTTCACGCTTCTCAGCGATCTGACGCGCCGTGCGGTCCTCTTCGGTGACGAGGAACGTGTCACCGGCGCGGGGCACCGAAGACAGACCCTGCACCTGGACCGGACGGCTCGGCGTCGCGGCCTTGACCGCGACCCCGTTCTCGTCCGTCATCGCACGGACTCGGCCGTAGGCCGTGCCCGCCACGATGGCGTCACCGACGTGGAGCGTGCCGGACTGGATGAGGACCGTGGCGACTGCACCGCGACCCTTGTCGAGCCGGGCCTCGATCGCGACACCACGGGCGTCCTTGTCGGGGTTCGCACGCAGGTCGAGACCGGCGTCCGCGGTGAGCAGCACGGCGTCCAGGAGCTCCTGGATGCCGATGTTCTGCCGCGCCGACACGTCGACGAACATGACGTCGCCGCCGTACTCCTCGGCCACCAGGTTGTACTCGGTGAGCTGCTGGCGGACCTTGGCGGGGTTCGCGCCTTCCTTGTCGATCTTGTTGACCGCGACGACGATCGGCACACCGGCCGACTGCGCGTGGTTCAACGCCTCGATGGTCTGGGGCATGATGCCGTCGTCCGCCGCGACCACGAGGATCGCGATGTCCGTCACCTGGGCACCACGGGCACGCATGGCCGTGAAGGCTTCGTGACCCGGGGTGTCGATGAAGGTGATCGGGCGGTCGATGCCCTCGTGCTGCGCGACGATCTGGTACGCACCGATGTGCTGGGTGATGCCACCGGCCTCGCCCTCGACGACCTTCGAGTTGCGGATCGCGTCGAGGAGGCGGGTCTTGCCGTGGTCGACGTGACCCATGACGGTGACCACCGGCGGCCGCTGCTGCAGCACGTCGTCGTCTTCGTCCTCGAGTTCTGCGTCGAGGTCGATGTCGAAGCCCTCGAGGAGCTCCTTGTCCTCGTCCTCGGGCGAGACGATCTGGATCTTGTAGCCCAGCTCGTCACCGAGGACCTCGAACGTGGCCTCGTCCAGCGACTCGGTCGCGGTCGCCATCTCACCGAGGTGGAACAGCACCGTCACGAGGTTGCCGGGCATGGCGTCGATCTTGTCCGCGAAGTCCGAGATGCTCGCACCACGACGGAGTCGGACGACCGTGTTGCCGTCGCCACGAGGGACCTGCACACCGCCGAGCGACGGGGCCTGACGCATCTCGTACTCGGCGCGCTTCGTCCGCTTCGACTTGCGGGCACGGCTCTTGCCGCCACCGCGACCGAACGCACCGGCGGTACCACCACCGGGGCCACGACCACGGCCACCGCCACCGGCGGGACGCGGGCCACTGAAGGCCGGACGCGGGAAGCCGCCACCGGCTCCGCCGCCGGCACCCGGACGGGCACCGGGGCCGCCACGGCCACCACCCTGGCCCGGGCGCTGCCCGAAGCCGTTGGGACGGTTGCCCTGACCGGGACCACCCGGACGCGGAGCACCCGGACGGGGCGTGCCCGGACGCGGGGGCTGCGGACGCGGGATGCCACCGCCACCGGCTGCGCCGGCGGCCGGGCGCTGGCCCATGCCCTGGTTGGACGAGTACGGGTTGTTGCCGGGGCGCGGCGGGCGCGAGCCCATGCCCTGGTTCGACGAGTACGGGTTGTTGCCCGGACGTGCACCGGGCTTGGGGCCACCCGGCTTCGGACCGGCTGCCGCGGGAGCCTTCGGGCTGGTGCCCGGCTTCACGGCGTCGGACTTCGGAGCAGCGTCGGTCGACCCGCCTGCCTGCTCGGCGGCCTGCTTCTCAGCGGCCTGCTTCTCGGCACGGGCCTTCTGCGCGGCCTCGGCCTCGGCCTGTCGCTGGGCGACGGACTTCGGTGCGGCCGGTGCGGGGACGTCGGCAGCGGGTGCTGCCGGAGCCTCGGGCTCGGGAGCCGGTGCCGGACGAGCCGGACCCGGACGGGGACCGCCGGGCTTGGGTGCACTCGACTTCGGCGCGCTGGCCTTGGCGGGTGCGCTCGGCGCGGAGGCCGAGGCGGCGGGCTTCGCCGCGGGGGCGCCGTCTGCCTGGAGGGCGGCACGGAGCTTCCGTGCCACGGGGGGCTCGATGCTCGAGCTGGCACCCCGAACGAACTCGCCGAGCTCCTTGAGCTTCTCGAGTGCGGTCTTGCTGTCGACGCCGAGTTCGCTTGCGATCTCGTGTACGCGTGGTTTAGCCACTGTTCTCCTTCACGGGTCCCACCCCGTGAAGGGGCAGGACTCAATGGATGACGGGTCTCATTTCGAGCCGCTCATCAGTTGTCCATAAGCCGTTCAGCCTGTTCTGTCATGTCCGGGCGCTCGGCCGGTTCCTGTGGGAGACCGACGATGTGGTCGAGCACCGCGGACGTGTCGGGATCGCGATCCAACCGGAGCGCACGGCGGAAAGCCCTGCGCTTGACGGCCAGATCGTAGGCATCGACGGTCGGTGTGAGCCACGCTCCCCGGCCCGGCATGACTGCCTTCGGATCCGCCACGACACGGCCATCGCTCAGGGCGACGACTCGGAGGAGGGAGGATCGGGAAGCGCGACGACGACTGCCGATGCACGTTCTGACGGGAACCACTCTACTCCTTGCCTCGGACGTGCGCGATCCGGCGCGCCCTCGCAGGGCGCGCCGGGAGCGAAATCGTCCTAGTCCTCGCCGTCCAGGATGGAGTCCGGCTGGATGTCGATGCGGGCACCGGTGAGCTTCGCGGCGAGGCGGGCGTTCTGCCCCTCCTTGCCGATCGCGAGCGACAGCTGGTAGTCCGGCACGAGCGCGCGGACGGCCTTCGTCGAGGCATCGAGCACGAACGCGCTCGTCACCTTGGCCGGCGACAGGGCGCTCGCGACGAACGATGCGAGGTCGGACGAGTAGTCGACGATGTCGATCTTCTCGGCACCGAGCTCGTTCGTGACCGCACGGACACGTGCGCCGAGCTCGCCGATGCAGGCACCCTTCGCGTTCACGCCGGGCTCGTTCGCCTTGACGGCGATCTTCGTGCGGTGGCCGGCCTCGCGGGCGAGCGAGGTGATCTCGACGACACCGGACGCGATCTCCGGGACCTCGAGTGCGAAGAGCTTCCGGACGAGGCCCGGGTGCGTGCGCGACACGATGATCTGCGGGCCCTTGTTGCCGCGGGCGACGCTCGTCACGTAGACGCGGATGCGGGAGCCGTGCTTGTACGACTCCCCCGGCACCTGCTCTTCGGGCGGCAGGATCGCCTCGATCGTGCCGAGGTCGACGTGCACCATCTTCGGGTTCGGGCCCTGCTGGACCACGCCCGCGACGATGTCGCCTTCCTTGCCGCGGAACTCGCCGAGGATCTTGTCGTCGCCGATGTCGCGCAGGCGCTGGTTGATGACCTGCTTCGCCGCGAAGGCCGCGATGCGTCCGAAGTCGCTCGGCTGGTCGACGGCTTCACCGATGACGGTGCCCTCGTCGTCCAGCTCGGGGACGTAGACGCTGACCTCGCCGGACTTGCGGTCGAGCTCCACACGCGACTGCGCGTGGGCCGGCTCGCCGTTCTCGTCGGCGTGCTTCTGGTAGGCGGTCAGGATGGCAGATTCGATGATCTGGACGAGCTCGTCGAACGGGATCTCCCGCTCGCGCTCCATGAGTCGCAGGACTGCGAGATCGATCTTCACCGAGGTGCCTCCGTATTCAGATGAGTCGCTCCTGCGGGGTGGAACTGCGCAGAAGTCGGCCACAAGCGTACCCCAGAACCAGGAGACGGACAGGAGGCCCGTGGCGGCGTCGCCACGGGCCTGCTGTCCGTCAGGGGTCGCGTCTAGATCGCGCGGACCGCGTCGAGCAGCTCGGCCACCGGCACGTCGCGGCGGTCGCCGGTCGCGCGGTCCCACAGCTCGACGACGCCCTCGGCGGCGCCGCGACCGGCGACGACGACGATCGGCATGCCGAGCAGCTCGGCGTCGCGGAGCTTCACGCCGGGCGAGACCTTGGGGCGGTCGTCGTACAGCACGTCGAACCGCTCGCCCTCGAGCTCGGCGACGACGGACGCCGCCAGCTCGTAGGCCACCTGGTCACGGCCGGTGGCGACGATGTGCACGTCGAACGGCGCGACGTTCTTCGGCCAGACCAGGCCCTTCTCGTCGTTGTGGGACTCGGCCAGGATCGCGAGGATGCGGGTCACGCCGATGCCGTACGAGCCCATCGTGACCGTCGCGAGCTTGCCGTTCTCGTCCTGCACCTTGAGACCGAGCGCCTCGGCGTACTTGCGGCCGAGCTGGAAGACGTGCCCGATCTCCATGCCGCGCGCGGTCTCGAGGGGGCCGGAGCCGTCCGGCGACGGGTCACCCGCGCGGACGTCGGAGACCTCGACGACACCGTCGGCCACGAAGTCACGGCCGGCGACGAGGCCGGACACGTGCACGCCGCGCTCGTTGGCGCCGGTGATCCAGCTCGTGCCGCCGACCACACGCGGGTCGACGAAGTAGCGGAGGCCGGTGGCGCTGTCGGCGCCGAGGACCTGCGGGCCGATGTAGCCCTTCACCAGGCCGCGGTGCTTCTTGAAGTCGTCGTCGCCGGCGGCCTCGACCTCGGCCGGGGCGAACGACACCTCGGCGCGCTTCAGGTCGACGTCGCGGTCACCGGGCAGGCCGACGACCACGACCTCACGCGTGCCGTCGAGGTGGGTGAGCGCGAGGACGACGTTCTTCAGCGTGTCGGCAGCGGTCCACGGGGCGCCCTCGCGCGGCGCGACCTGGTTCGCGTGGGCGACGAGCGTGTCGATCGTCGGGGTGTCCGACGCCGGCAGCAGCACGGGCTCCGGCTGGCCCTCGATCGGCAGCGACTCGGGGACGGGGGTGACGTACGCCTCGACGTTGGCCGCGTAGCCGCCGGCGCTGCGGACGAAGGTGTCCTCGCCGACGCCGATCGGGTGCAGGAACTCCTCGGACTTCGAGCCGCCCATCGCGCCGGCGTCGGCCTTGACGATGACGTAGTCGAGGCCGAGGCGGGCGAAGATCTTCTCGTACGCGTCACGCATGACCTGGTAGCTGCGCTCGAGGCCCTCGTCGGTGAGGTCGAACGAGTACGCGTCCTTCATGGTGAACTCGCGGCCGCGCAGGAGCCCGGCGCGGGGCCGGGCCTCGTCGCGGTACTTGTCCTGGATCTGGAACAGCGTGACCGGCAGGTCCTTGTAGGACGAGTACAGGTCCTTCACCAGGAGCGCGAACATCTCCTCGTGCGTGGGTGCGAGCAGGTAGTCGGAACCCTTGCGATCCTGCAGGCGGAACATGCCGTCGCCGTACTCGGTCCAGCGGTTCGTGGCCTCGTACGGCTCACGCGGCAGGAGCGCGGGCAGCAGGACCTCTTGCGCACCGGCGGCGACCATCTCGTCGCGGATGATCGCCTCGATCTTGGCGCGTACCCGGAGGCCGAGCGGCAGCCAGGCGAAGATCCCCGGGGACTGGCGACGGACGTACCCGGCGCGGACGAGCAGCTTGTGGCTCGTCACCTCGGCGTCGGAGGGGTCGTCGCGGAGCGTACGGAGGAACAGATGCGAAAGCCGTGTGACCACGGGGCAAGCCTAGTGGCGGCGGGCCGACGGTGCGGGTTCGCTGCGGTGTGCCCGCCGCTGGGCGCGAGCGGCGCCGCTCGGCACGGTGCGCGGTTCGCCGGCTCGTGCGGCGCCAGCCGCTCCGTGCGCGCCTGCAGGCTCGCACGGGGCGGTCAACGCGGCGGCCGCTCGCGAAGTCCGCACCGTGCGGAGGGGACGCGCGTCGAGCAGCCGCAGCGAGCCTCCGGGCCGGTCCGCGGTGCGGCACGCGCGTCGCGGGCGCCGCCGGCGACGCGGAGCGGAGCCGCACCGCGCGAGGTTCATCGGCCGGTGCGGCGGCGGCCGCTGCGTGCGCGCCTGCAGCCTCGCACGGGGCGGTCAACGCGGCGGCCGCTCGCGAAGTCCGCACCGTGCGGAGGGGACGCGCGACGAGCAGCCGCAGCGAGCCTCCGGGCCGGTCCGCGGTGCGTCGCCCGCATCGGCCGCGCCGCGGGCGACGCGGAGCGGAGCCGCACGGTGCGAGGTTCATCGGCCGGTGCGGCACCAGCCGCTGCGTGCGCGCCTGCAGCCTCGCACCGGGCGATCAACCCGGCGGCCGCTCGCGAAGCGCGCACCGTGCCGACCGGCGCTGGCGCCGGCACCAGCACCGCACGACGACGGACCGGAGGCCCGGTGCCAGCTGGCACCGGGCCTCCGGTCGGAGGTTGGTCGCGCCTACGGCGCCATGATCACCTGGGGCGTGCCGGTGGCGGCGGCCGGACCCATCTCGTCCGCGATGCGGTTCGCCTCGTTGATGAGGGTCTGGACGATCTCGGCCTCGGGCACGGTCTTGACGACCTGGCCCTTGACGAAGATCTGCCCCTTGCCGTTGCCCGAGGCGACGCCGAGGTCGGCCTCGCGCGCCTCGCCCGGGCCGTTCACGACGCAGCCCATGACGGCGACGCGGAGTGGGACGGTCATGCCCTCGAGCCCCTTGGTGACGTCGTTCGCGAGCTGGTAGACGTCGACCTGCGCGCGACCGCAGCTCGGGCAGGAGACGATCTCGAGCTTGCGCTCGCGCAGGTTGAGCGACTGCAGGATCTGCAGGCCGACCTTGACCTCTTGCGCGGGCGGGGCGGACAGCGACACGCGGATGGTGTCGCCGATGCCCTCGGCCAGCAGGATCCCGAACGCGGTGGCGCTCTTGATCGTGCCCTGGAACTCCGGGCCGGCCTCGGTCACGCCGAGGTGCAGCGGCCAGTCACCGGCGGCGGCGAGCTGCCGGTAGGCCTTGACCATCACGATCGGGTCGTTGTGCTTGACCGAGATCTTGAAGTCGTGGAAGTCGTGCTCCTCGAACAGGGAGGCTTCCCACACCGCGGACTCGACGAGCGCCTCGGGGGTGGCCTTGCCGTACTTCTGCAGCAGGCTCGGCTCGAGCGACCCCGCGTTCACGCCGATGCGGAGCGAGACGCCGGCGTCCTTGGCTGCCTTGGCGATCGCGCCGACCTGGTCGTCGAACTTGCGGATGTTGCCCGGGTTGACGCGGACGGCAGCGCAGCCGGCGTCGATCGCCTGGAAGACGTACTTCGGCTGGAAGTGGATGTCGGCGATCACGGGGATCTGCGACTTCTTCGCGATGATCGCCAGCGCGTCGGCGTCGTCCTGCGTGGGCACGGCGACCCGGACGATGTCGCAGCCCGACGCCGTGAGTTCGGCGATCTGCTGCAGCGTCGCGTTGATGTTGGTGGTCTGCGTCGTGGTCATCGACTGCACGGACACCGGGGCGTCGCCGCCCACGAGCACCTTGCCGACCCGGATCTGCCGCGACTTGCGACGCGGAGCGAGGGTTTCGGGGGACTTGGGCATACCGAGGTTGACTGCGGGCACGTGAGCACTCTACGCGCTCGGTCTGACCGTGCCGGGTCCGGTCCCCGTGCGTCCGTTCAGAGCTCCCTGACCGAGTCCACGACCGTGATCAGCGGGGCGTAGAGCCGCATCACCGCGAGCGCACGGTCGTGGTCCTCGTCGCTGGCGCCGGCGCAGGCGTCCGCCACGACGGTCACCGTCGCACCCGCGTCGGCCGCCGCCAGCGCGGTCGACAGCACGCAGCAGTCGGTCGACACCCCCGTGAGCACCAGGTGCGGGTGGTCGCCGACGACGGCCTGGAGGCTCGTCCCCCACTTGCCGAAGGTCGGTTCCGTCACGACGGGGTCGTTCCGGTCCGCTGCCGCCGACGCGAACGGCTCGGTGAGCGCGTACAGCGGGTCGGCGTCCGGCACCAGTGCGAAGGGCCAGTCGCGGTAGTACGGCACCCACGCACCCTCGGGCTCCGCCGGAGCCACGAAGCGGGTGAAGACCGTGCGGCCCGTGAACCGCGGCAGGAGCCGCTCGATGCCGGCGCCGGCGTGGTCGTACCGCGGGGCGGCCCACGGGTTCTCGCCGGTGAAGACCTGCTGCATGTCGATGACGACGAGCCAGGCGTCGTCGGGGATCTCCGCGCTCATCGCAGGTCGTCCGGCGTGCTCGGTGCTTCCGGCGTGGCGAGTGCTTCCTGGCGGCGGATCGAGCCGCGAGCGAACAGCAGCGTGCCGAGGAACCCGACGACCAGGGCGACGAGGACGCCGAGGTTCGCGTAGGCCCACGGCCCCTCGCGGCCACCGAGGCCGAACGGGCCGAGCAGGTAGCCCTGCCACGACAGCCACGCCGGTGACGCCAGCGTGACGAGCCCCCACCCGAGCGCCGTGCCGACGGCGACCAGGGCGATCGCGCCCCACCGGACGTCACCGTAGCGGCCGCGACGGTCGTCGAGCTCGGACTCCGCGTAGGTGCGTCGGCGCAGCAGGACGTCCGCGACGAAGATGCCGGCCCACACCGCGATCGGCACGCCGAGGGTGATCAGGAACGCCTGGAACGGCTTCGCGAAGCTGGTCGCGAAGAAGGCGATGTACACGGCGCCGGCGACCATGAACACGCCGTCGACCCCGGCGGCGACCGGCCGCGGGATCTTCACGCCGACGCTCAGCAGCGCGAGGCCCGACGAGTAGATGTCGAGGACCGCTCCCCCGACGAGCCCGAGGATCGCCACGATCGCGAACGGGATGAGGAACCAGATCGGCAGGATGGTGGTGAGCGCGCCGATCGGGTCGTCCTGGATGGCGGCGTTCAGGTCCGGCGACGACCCGGCGAGCAGGACGCCGAAGACCACGAGGATCGCCGGGGCCAGCGCGCCGCCGAAGGTCGTCCACCCGACGACCCCACCGGTGGACGCGGCCCGCGGCAGGTACCGGGAGTAGTCAGCGGCGGCGTTCACCCAGCCGAGGCCGAAGCCGGTCATCACCAGGACCAGGGCCCCGATGACCTGCTGACCGCTGCCGGAGGGCATCGCGGCGATCGCGGCGAAGTCGATGGAGGGCACCGCGAGCACGATGTAGACGACGGTGAGCACCCCCGTGATGACCGTGATCCAGGTCTGCAGGCGCATGATCACGTCGAAGCCCGCGACGCCGGCCCCGACCACGAGCGCGGCGACGACGACCAGCGCGACGACCTTCGTCAGCACCCCGCCGTCCCAGCCGAGCTCGGTGAAGACCGTCGAGGTCGCCAGGACCGCCAGTGCGGCGAGCGAGGTCTCCCACCCGACGGTGAGGATCCAGCTGAGGAACGAGGGCACCCGGTTGCCCCGCACGCCGAACGCCGCACGGCTCAGCACCATCGTCGGCGCCGACCCCCGCTTGCCGGCGATCGCGACCACGCCGCACAGCAGGAACGAGAACACCACCCCGACGACCGAGACGGCGGTGGCCTGCCAGAAGGAGATGCCGAACCCGATGACGAACGCCCCGTAGGCGATGCCGAGCACGGAGATGTTGGCGGCGAACCACGGCCAGAACAGTCCCCGTGGGGTGCCCCTCCGATCGGACTCGGCGATGACGTCGAGGCCCTGGCGCTCGACGGTGCGAACCTCGGGAGGGTTCGGGGCGGCTGTGGTCATCCGCTGAGCGTAGCGCCGGAGCGACTACCCGAACAGGTTCACCGGCCGCACGATGTCGGCGTAGATGAGCAGCGCGCTCATCCCCGCCAACAGCACCACGACGACCATCGTCAGCGGCATCGTCTTCGCCAGGTCGATGGGCCCCGGATCGGCCTTGCCGACGAGCTTGAACGACCGTCGCTTGATCGCTTCCCAGAGCGCACCAGCGATGTGTCCGCCGTCGAGCGGCAGCAGCGGCACCATGTTCAGCACGAACAGGCCGATGTTGAGCGAGGCCAGCAGCCCGAGGATCGTGTACGCCTTGTCGACGACGGGGACGCCGCTCATCGACGAGACCTCGCCGATCGCGCGGCCCACGCCCACCACCGACACGGGGCTGTCCTGCGACCGCTCCTGGGCACCGAACGCGGCGTTCCACACGGCGACCAGGCGCTGCGGCAGGTCGATGATCAGGTGCGCCGACGCCGCGATCTGGGCGCCGGTCGCGGGCAGCACCTCGGCCGGGGACTGCCGCACCAGGGACTGCCCGATGCTGACGCCGACCACGCCGACGCGCTGGGTCTTCGTGGTGCCGTCGTCGTTCTTGACGACCTTGCCCTCGGCGTCGTAGACGTCGCGGGTGGCGGTCGTCGGGGTGATCTCGAGGGTCTTGCGGGCACCGTCGCGCTCGACGACCACGGTGACCTGCTCACCGGCGGACTCCTGGAAGACCTCGGAGACGCGGGTGATGGTGGGGTCCTGCTCACCGTTCACCGAGAGCACGACGTCGCCGGACTCGATGCCCGCCTGCTTCGCCGGGGACACAGCGTCGCCGGGCGAGCACTCGGTCGTCTGGCTGTTCGGCAGCACGCACCCGACGCTCGACGTGAAGGTCGTCGTCGGCGCCCCGAACCCGCACAGCAGCACACCGAACAGCACGATGCCGATCACCAGGTTCATCGCCGGGCCCGCGACCATCACGATGATCCGCTTCCACGGCGTCAGGCGGTAGAAGGCGCGGGAGTCGTCACCGCCGGAGTCCGCGATCTGCTCGGCGCTGGCCTGGCGGGCGTCCTGCACGAACGCGCCGTACATGCCGGTGTTCGTGATGGCGTTCGCCCGGCCCGAGGCGCGCGGCTTGAGCATGCCGACCATCGAGATGTACCCACCGAGCAGGATCGGGCGGATCCCGTACTCGGTCTCACCCCGCTTGAACGACCACATCGCCTTGCCGAAGCCCAGCGAGTACTGCGTCACCTTGACGTTGAAGAGCTTCGCGAAGGACAGGTGCCCCAGCTCGTGGAGTCCGATCGAGACCAGCAGGCCGATGATGAAGACGACCACGCCGAGGACGAAGAGCAGGACGGATTCGACGGTCACCGGGAAAGAGTACGGGACTGATTCCATGACGGAGCCGAGCGCCGTCTGAGAGGCGAGCTGGGCCTCCAGGCCGGTGCGTCACGTCCGCGGTCTGCCGCCTCCGCGTCGGACGGGAGGCGCGACTCGCGTCAGCGGGTCAGCGCGCGGTCCGCAGCGGTGCGGGCCCACTGCTCCGCCGCGAGCACGCCGTCGAGTGACGGCTCCCCCGCGGTGTGCTCCTCGACGACGCGCTCGACCGTGTCGACGATGTCCAGGAAACCGATCGCGCCCGCGTGGAACGCGGCGACGGCCTGCTCGTTCGCGGCGTTGAACACGGCCGGGAACGTCCCGCCCAGCTCACCCACCCGCTTGGCGAGGGCGACTGCGCCGAAGGCGTCCTGGTCGAGCGGCTCGAACGTCCACGTGCTCGCGGTCGTCCAGTCGAGCGGCACGCCGACGCCGGGCACCCGGTCCGGCCAGGCCAGGCCGAGCGCTATCGGCAGACGCATGTCCGGCGGCGACGCCTGGGCGATGGTGGAGCCGTCGACGAACTCGACCATCGAGTGCACGATCGACTGCGCGTGCACGGTGACGTCGATGCGGTCGTACGGCACGTCGAAGAGCAGGTGGGCCTCGATGACCTCGAGTCCCTTGTTGACCAGGGTCGCGGAGTTCGTCGTGACGACGAGACCCATGTCCCAGGTCGGGTGCGCCAGTGCCTGGGCGGGGGTGACGTCACGGAGCTGTTCGCGGGTGCGCCCACGGAACGGACCGCCGCTCGCCGTCAGGACGAGCCGCTGCACCTCGGCGTCGGCGCCGGAGCGCAGCGCCTGCGCGATGGCGGAGTGCTCGCTGTCCACGGGCACGATCTGCCCGGGCGCCGCGGCCTGCTGCACGAGGGAGCCGCCGACGATCAGGCTCTCCTTGTTCGCGAGGGCGAGCACGGCACCGGTCTCGAGGGCCGCGAGCGTCGGGCCGAGGCCGACCGAGCCGGTGATGCCGTTCAGGACGACGTCTGCCTCGACGCTCCGGACGAGCTGCTCCGAGTCGGCCGCGCCGAACGCCGTTTCGCGGACGCCGAACCGGGCGGCCTGCTCGGCGACGAGGTCGCGGTTGCTGCCGGCGGTGAGCCCGACGACCTCGAACCGGTCGGGGTTGCGGGCGACCACGTCGAGCGCCTGGGTGCCGATCGAGCCGGTGCTACCGAGGACGACGATCCGCCGACGGTCCGGACCGGTGGTGCCGAGGCGGCCGTCCGTCACGGTCAGCCCTTGGCGAGGATGTCGACCACGAAGACGAGCGTGGCGTTCTTCGGGATGCCCGAGCCCTCCTGCGGGTTCGCGCCGTAGGCGTCCTCCGGCGTGGCGACGATCAGGACCTGCGAGCCGACCTTCTGCCCGACGAGCCCGGTGACGAAGCCCTTGATGAGCGCGCTCTCCGACACGGTGAAGGTGGTGGGGACACCCTTCGACCACGAGGAGTCGAACTCCTTGCCGGTGTCGTAGACGACGCCCTTGTACTGCACGAGTGCGGTGTCGCCGTCGGCGATCTCGGTGCCGTCGCCCTGCTTGAGCACCTCGACCGTGGTCTTCGTGGGCGCCTTGACGCCGTCGGGGACCGTGATCTCCGGCTCGCCCGAGGCCTTGTCCTTGACCGTGGGCAGGCCCGGGTCCTGGTCCTGCGGGGTGCCGGTCGCCTTGGTCGGGGTCTGCGCGACGACGTCGGCGACCACGACGATCTCACCGCCGGTGTTGAAGCCGAGTGCGGAGGACTGTCCGACCGCGGCGACGCGGTCGCCCACCTTCGAGCAGGCGAGGAGCGCACCGAAGCCCGATCCGCCGACCGAGAGCACCTGCGGGTTGCCCTCGTCGAAGCCGACGGTGCCGAGCTTCTTGGCGTCCGAAGCCTCGTACACGCTGTAGGAGACCTGCGCGTAGTCGCCCTCGTCGAGCGCCGCGCCCTTGCCCTTCACGAGGCGGGTGGCCTGCGGCGTCTTCGCGGACAGGCCGGACGAGAACTTCACCGTCGGGGCCTTCGGTCCGCCGAACGACCCGGTCGCCTTGATGGCATCGGACGACTTGCCCGGGTCGGGGCAGGAGGTGATCGCCGAGGCCGTGGCACTGGCCGACGGGGTCGGCGAAGCCGAGGACCCGTTCGAACCGGAGCCGGAGCAGGCGGCGAGTCCCAGCACGACGGCGGGGACGATGGCGATCGGGAGCAGGCGGAGACGCTTCACGAGGACCTAGTCTGCCCCACCTGTCGAAGAGTCCCCTGCCAATGACGCAGGTCGGACGACCAGCTGCGGCTCGTGGTGCACCGGGAACGCCACGGACCGCGCGATGAAGCAGAGCTCGTTGGCGGTGACGTGTGCTGCTTCGGCGTCCGCGACCCGGTCGGCCTCGAGGATCGTGACGACCGGGTGCAGGGTCGCCTCGGTCAGTTCACCCGAACCGTCGCGGTTCAGGCGGAGCGACGCGGTCGCGGTGTCCTGGTAGTCGACGACGGTGAAGCCCTTCGTCACCGCGACGTGCAGGTAGCTGAGCATGTGGCACTGGGCCAGCGCCGCGACCACCATCTCCTCGGGGTTCCAGCGGTCACGGTCCCCGCGGAACGTCGGGTCGGCGGAGCCGGGGACGTCGGGCTTGCCGGTCGCGGAGACCACGTGTTCGCGTCCGTAGTCGCGGTACCCCGAGGTGCCGGTCCCGCGGTCGCCGGTCCAGCTGACGGAGACCTCGTAGGAGTGGTCGTGCACGGGTGCGCCCCTTCGCCTTGGCTAGCATGGCGGCATGACGGTGAGCCCCGAAGTCCGCAGTGATCGCCATCCTCTCACCGCCGACGGTTCCGTCGAGCTGGCGGTGCTCGAACGCTCAGGGTTCGACGAGAGCCGACACGTCGGCGCCGGCGTCGTCGTCGACGCGAGCGGCACGGTGATCGACTCCGTGGGCGACGTGACCGCGAGCATCTACCCGCGTTCCACCATGAAGCCGTTCCAGGCCCTGGCCGTCCGACGTTCCGGTGCGCTGTTCTCCGACGAGGAACTCGTCCTCACCACCGCGAGTCACGCCGGCACCGCGGCGCACCAGGCGCTCGCCCTGCACATGCTCGAGTCCTTCGACCACGTCGAATCCGACCTCGGCTGTCCGCCCGACATGCCCTTCGACCGCGGGACCGCCCGCACGATGGACGGCCCCCGCCGCCTGGCGATGAACTGCTCCGGCAAGCACGCCGGCATGCTCGCGGCCTGCCGGGTGAACGGGTGGGACGAGGCCACGTACCTCGACATCGAGCACCCGTTGCAGCAGCGGGTGCGTTCCGTCGTCGAGGAGTACACGCACGAGACCGTCGACCTGGTCGGTACGGACGGCTGCGGCGCCCCCGTGTTCCCGCTCACCCTGACGGGGTTGGCACGCGGGTTCGCCGGTGTGGTGGCACGGGCCGACGACGACTCCGCTGCGCTGACCGACGCGGTCCTGGCGCACCCGTGGGCGATCGACGGCGTCGGACGCGCGAACACGGTCACCATCGAGCGACTGCAGGTGCTGGCGAAGCTCGGTGCCGAGGGCGTGATGGTCATGGGGTTGCCCGGAGGCGCCGCCGTGGCCGTGAAGGTGCTCGACGGCTCACAGCGGGCCGGCACCCTGGCGGCCCTGGCGCTGCTCGAGCGGAACGGGCTCGCGGCGTCGGACGGGGTGGCCGAGGTGCTCGAGGCGACGGGTGAGCGGGTGCTCGGTGGTGGCGTGCCCGTCGGCGCGGTGCGGGTCGGCGCCGGGTTGCGCTGATCGTTGCCCGGCGCTGGTCAAGCGTCGGCGCTGGTCATCGATCGGCGCCCACGGGGTCGGGTACGAGGACCGGCAGCGCCGGGGACACCCGGACGACCGCGTGGTCGTCGGGTCGACGGACGGAGCAGCCGTACCGCGAGACCTCGACGGTGACGTCCCGCTGACGGGGCGCTGATCCGAGTCCGGCCACGAGCACCACGGAGCCGTGCGGTCGACCGTCGGCCCCCATCCGCACCGCGACCGAGGTCCCCGACGGCAGGGCGTGCACTGACAGGCTGCTTGCTGCCCGGGTGCTCGCTGACCGGGCGCTCGGGGCTGGATCGGCGCTGCTGGCCCCCACGGCGTCGAGGACCTCGGGAGCAGCGGCCCAGCGCAGGTCCTCTTCGGTGTGGACGGCAGCGGCTCGGAGCTGCTCGGCGAGCCCGCGGAACACCGCGACGGAGAGTGCTCCGGCACCGACGACCACGACGTGGGACGCGGCGTCGACCCGGACCACGCGGCCGCCCGGACCGTGCCCGAGGACGAGTGCCAGCGTGCCGTCGCCGTCCTCGGGAACGGTGCCCGTCAGCGTTTCCGGCGCACCGAGCGGTCCGGGCTCGGCGGGCTGGTCGGGTCCGCGCGGAGCGACGACCGCGACCGGGTCTGGCGAGGCCGAACGGTGCAGCACCACGTCGACCAGCGCGCAGCACGCACCCGCGCCGAGCAGGACGCCCTGCCCCGCGCCGCTGATCGGCGCGAGGACCCCGGCCACGACGAGCGCGACCGCGGCCCCCACGATCACGCAACGTGCGGTGAACCGGGACATGACCCCATCGCACCAGGAACGAGCAGCTCAGCGCTGGCCCGGGACCCGATCTGTGGAGAAGTCGCCTACTGCACCAGGAAGAACTGCTCACCGATGTCGACGCGGGCACCACGCTCGACGCGGTACCGGCGACCGGGCTCGCAGCGGCGGATCGATCCGTCGATGTGCCGGACGACCGTGCCGTTGCCGGAGAACCGGTCGGAGACCCACAGGTCGTCGCCGTCGCGGCCGAGCTCGAGGTGCGTCTTCGACACGGACTTGCCCGGGTCGTGCACGGTCAGCAGGTCGTCGTAGCGCTCCCCCGGCTGCGGTCGCGGCAGCCGGCCGAGCAGGCCGGTGCCGTGGACGCCGAGCCGTTCACCCGTGCTGAAGTGCAGCACGAACGGTGCCCGCGTCGGGGTCTTCGCGACGATGCGGGTCTCGTCGACGTCCTCGTCGAGGTCGTCGAGCGCGCCGGCCGCTGCGGGAGACTCCGACCGGTCGACGGGCGGAAGCGGCAGCACCGGTCCGGTCGCTCCCGGGATCGGGGGCAGCGGTGCAGCGGAGGGCACGCCCGCGGTGTCGGCGGACGGTGCCGAGGAGGGGACGGTGGCGGAACCGGGCACCGGCGGGATCGGCGTGCGCGGCACGGCGGACGCCTCGGTCGGCGGCTCGGGCTCGGTCACCGGTGCAGCGTGCGCTCCGCGGGGACGTCGGCCGGCATCGGACTGCTCGACCTCGGCGCGGAGGAAATCGTCATCCACCGGGATCTCGTCGTCCGGCTCGTCGCCTGCAGCGCGCTCATCGGACTCGTTCGGACCCGCGGGCTCGGCGGAACCCGCGTCGGGCTCGTCCGGCTCGTCCGCAGCGTTGCCCGCGTCGGGGGCCTGCGTGCTGTCGGACTCCTCTGCTGCCCAATCGGGTCGGGTCATCGGCAGCGGCATGACCGGGCCGGTGAAGGCCGCGGTGACCGCCGGACGGACGGCTCCGCACTCGCCGCAGAAGATGTCGTCGGGTTCGAGCCGGTTGCCGCAGACGTGGCAGATGGTCGTCTCGTGCATGCCCGGGGTGACGAGCGGGGCCGGACGCGGCGGTCGACGGTCGATCAACGGCTCGACCACGGCGGTGTCCCCGGGCTGCGGGGCCGACACGACGGGCGGCTGGTCGTCGGTGGCGCTGGTCTCCGACGCCGCCACGATCGTTTCGTCGGGCTCCGGCTCGGAGGCGTCCCGGGCACCCTGTGCGTCCCGGGGTTCCTGTGCATCCTGTGCGTTCTGGGGTTCCTGTGCGCCGCGTTCGTCGGGCGCAGGAGCCGCAGCGTCCTGCTCGCCAGCAGGTTCGGCGGGTGCTCCCGGCATCGGCGGGACGACCGGATCGGCCGGCACCTCGGCAGCCGGGGTACCGCGACCGACCCACCAGGACGGACCGGCGGGTGCCGCCGGGGGTGCCGTGGCAGCGGGCGGCGCCCACACCGGAACGGAGGGCTCGGCAGCGGGCGGCGGCTCGACGGGCTGGGACTCGACGGGCTGGGACTCGACGGGCTGTCGCACCGCCTGGTCCGACACCGACGACGGAGCATCGCGGATCGGGTCCTCGGGCGTCTCGGGGCGACCGGGAGCCGGGGCGATCCGCGTGCGCTCGGGGTCGTCCGCATCGAGGGGTTCGGACGGGTACGCGTCGGGGTCGAGGGGAGGCTCGGACTCGCCCGGCGCACCCGACCAGTCCTCGAGCCCGGAGCCGGCACCGTGCACGTGGGAGGGTGCCTGGCGCGGCGCGAAGTCATCAGGACGCTGCACCGGTACGGGTGCCGGCGGTTCGGTGCCGCGACGGTCGGCACCGGTGAGCCACGCACGCGTGGCGGGATCGAGCGTGGCTTCGGGCAACCAGGCGTCGGAAGCCGGGTCGGACCGTCGGCCGTGGGCGTCGGGCTGCTGCAACGGTGGCGGCGGTGCCTGTTCGACGGGGGTCGGCGCGACCGGGCGACGGCTCGCGGCGGCGGTGACCGCGCGACCGCACTCACCGCAGAAGATCGCTCCGTCCGGGAGCATCGATCCGCAGTGTTCGCATCTGATCACGTGGTGCCTCTGTCCTCACTCGGCCGTCCACGACGCTCGTCCGGCCTCTGGACATCGTAGTCGCCGCGCCCCGACGCAGCCTGGCGGTCGGTCCTCCGACGGGACCGTGCCGTCGGACGGCGTCCCGTTCCCCGCAGGGACCGGAGCGAGACGGCGGTGCGGAACCGCTCCCGCCTGGTCCGCCCTGTCCGGAGCGAACCGATCGCATCGTCGGTCGCCGCCCACATGCGGTCGGCGGTGGTCTGGTCGGCGTCACTCGGACCGAACACCGCGCGGTCGGCCAGCGCGGCGAGTCCGGTGCCACCGTCGCCCGGTGCACCGACCACGGCTTCGCGTCGGGTTGCTGCCTGCCGCACGTCGTGCCCGCGGTCGAGCAGTGCGTCGCGGTACTCGTCCCAGGCGCCGACGATGCGGCCGCGGGGCGTGGTGGCGTTCCGCCGTCGGCGGCGCCGCAATCGCTTCAGCAGCACGATCACGGCGAACGGCAGCAGGACGAGCGCGACCACGCCGAGGGTCCCGAGGGCCCAGGGCAGCACCGCGAGCAGGATCTGGAGCCAGAGCGGCTGCACCGGCGGCGTGTTCCGGTCGCTCTCGGGGGGCGTCTGCTGGTCCTGGTCCTGCCGGTCGACCGGGGGCGGCGGCACCACCGTCTCGGGTCGGGTGACCGGCTGCGGGGTCTGCTGCTGCTCGTTCGGGATCTCGCGCACCTCGGGGTTGGGGTTGAGCATCACCCATCCCCACTGCGCGGTGTCCACCTCGATGCGGGCCGTGACGTCGGACCCACGGAAGGTCGTCGTCCCGCCAGGCGCTGCGGTGCCGTCGCGGCCTGAGTCTCCCCCGGCCGTGAAGCCCATCACGACCCGTGCGGGGAAGCCGATCTCGTCCGCCATCAGTGCGGCCGCCGCGGCGTACTGCTCCTGGTCCCCGATCATCAGGGGTGCGGTGAGGAGCTCCTGGACACGGTCGGCACCGTGACCGGACCGACTCATCCGGTCGTCGCCGACACCGTGGCTGACGTACCCGTTCCGTTGCAGGGACTGCACCGCGGCGAGGAGCTTCGCACCGGGTGCCGACACGTCCTTCGTCGTGGACTCCACGGTGTCGCGCACGGCGTCGGGGACGTCCCGTGCGGTGGGCACGGCGGCGCTCCCCGGCCGTGCGGTGGCCAGCTGCCGTTCGGTCGGCTGGTCGGGCAGCACCGCCGTCAGGTCGTAGGACGTGCCGTCCCCGACTCCGCCGACCACGGCGCCGGTACCAGTCGATCCGTTGTAGAAGAAGGCGCCGCGCTCGTCGTCGGCGTCCTGCCCGGTGAACTCCACGCGCTCCAGGTCACCGACCGTCGGCAGCCACACACCGCGGTACCCGTCGACCGTCACGCCGACGTCGACCGTGGTGCCCCGGACGCCACGGACGTCGACCGCGGTCGGTACCCGTTCGAAGGTGCCCGAGCCGGCCGAGCCGTCGGCCCCGCCGACGCGGTAGACGACGCCGTCGTAGGTGTCGAGCGTCGCGATGCGGACGAACCCGCCCTCGGGCAGACCGGTCACCCGGAGCTGGGTCGCGTCCGAGGCGGTGGACTCCTCGTAGGCGCGGAACCCGCTGAGCGGACTGACGTAGTCGCGTGGGTCGAACGGCTTCACGACGTCGGTGCGTGCGACGGTGCGCTCACCCGACGGAGGTGCCACCAGGCCGAGTCCGGTCGCGACGACCGCCGCGGCCACGATGGTGCCGGTCCCCACGAGGGCGGGGCGGACGATCGACCGCGCGACCGGCACGCGTGCACCGATGGTGGTCGCCACCGCGACGGCGCGACGCGCGTGCCGCACGGTCAGCGCCCAGACGAGGGCGAGGCCCACCAGGACGACCGCCGTCACGATCGACGTGTCGAGCCGGCTCGGCCCGACGACGACCCCCACCGCGAAGAGCACCAGTGCCGGGATGCTCGCGAGTTCCTGCCTGGAGGCGCGGGTCGCCACGCTCACGGCGGTCACCGCCGCCACGAGCAGCGTCACGAAGTAGGGCACGAGGAGCGCCTCGTACGAGCCCACCGGCAGGCTGATGGTCACCAGCTGCTTCCAGCCGAGGGCGACGCCGGCGAAGAGGTCGAGCAGGCCGCGTCCGGTGGGCAGCAGGCCGTTGGCCTGACTCGGCACGGCGGCGGGGACGCCCGTGAGCGTGAAGGCGGCGACGGTCGCGATCGCCACGACGGCCGTCGGGAGCCGGAACAGGGTGCCGAGGAGCGCGACGACCGTCCCGATGACGATCGCGGTCACCGCGGCGGTGATCATCGCGCCGTCCCGGTACACCGGCCACCAGGACGTGCTCGCGACGGCCAGCAACAGCCAGACCGCCAGCGTGCCGCCGGCGAGCCGGAACGGCACGAGCCGCCGTGCGTCGCGACGGTCGGACCGTCGGGTCGAGCGCCTCGCCCGGTCCGGTGCCGGGGCCGGGGTGGTCACGGGTGCGGCGCTCATGCTGCCGACGCCGATCGGTGCAGGGCGTGCCGGAGGTCGTCCAGGTAGCCGATGGTCATCACCGTCAGACCCGCGACGCGCAGGAACCGCGGCTGGGCCTCGGGCTCGCAGATCACCGCGACGACCTCCACCCCGACGGGGAACCGCGTCGCGGCGAGTCGGAGCGCGGGCAGGCCGACGGTCGACCCCACCACGAGGAACGCGACGGAGATGCCCTCGGTGTCGCTCCCGACGATCCGGGAGACCTCGGCGATCGGCAGGCACGCGTCGGCGAGGCCGACCGAGGCGAAGTCGTCGAGCAGGCGCGTCGGCGTGACGGTGGGGAGCGTCCGCACGGCGTACACGGCACGCTTCGCGAACTCGGGCGTGCGCTGCGACACCACGACCGAGACCTCACGGCCGTCGCGGATCGCCCGCGCGCCGAGGGACGCGGCCGCGCTGACGGCGAGCTCGAACTCCTCGTCGTCGGCGAACTCACCGCGGGCGATGCCGAGCGCGACGACGAGGTGCGAGCGACGGGTGTCCTCGAACTGCCGGACCATGAGCGCGCCGGACTTGGCGGTCGACTTCCAGTGGATGGTGCGCGGATCGTCGCCGGGCATGTACTCGCGGATGGCGTGGAAAGCGATGTCCGCGGGTGACAGGTCCGTCGTCGCCTGCCCCTCGAGGTCGCGCACCAAGCCGGTGCTCGTCGACGGGATCGCAATGGTGCGCGGGTGCACGATGACCTGCTCACGGGCGGTCCAGACGAGCTCGCGGCGCACGAGTCCCACCGGGTCGGCGCGGACGCCCGTCACGGGACCGACGTCGAGCACCCCGCGGCGGAGCGTCGGGACGGGGACCTCCCGCTCGAAGGTGCCGTGCGGCCCGATGGCCGGGATCGCGACGTCGACGAGGCCGGATCCGACCGGGACCTCGACGGTGGTCGGCACCGACGGCAGACGCGTGGGGTTCTCGGCCGTGATGATCACGCCGGCGTCGTCGCCGACCGCCACACGGTGCTGCGGCAGCCGCATCCGGATCGCCAGCCGCGACCGGCCGATCAACGCCACCGCGGCGACCACCGCGAGCACGGCGCCGGCGAACCCGACGACGACGATCTCCCGCAGGCCGAACCGGTAGCCGGTCACGAACGCGACGAGCGTCAGGGCGGCGACCGTCCACCCGAGCCCGGTGACGACGGACGAGACCTCGCCCCAGAGACGCAGGACGAGCCTCCAGGCCGTTGCCCAGAGCCGGACGATCCCGATGACCGCATCCGCTGCGACGCCCTCGCGGTCACCGACGATGCGCGTCCGGACGTTGGTCATGCCGGTGACCGTCCCCGTGCGCTCGAACGCCGTCGTGCCACGACGCGACCGCGTCGAGGACGGACGGCGCGAGCGCGTGGAGACGGGCCGGCGGTCCGTCACGTCGTGACTCGGTCGGCGGGCGGCGGGGTCTCCACCAGGAGCTGCGCGATGACGCTCGGTGCGCTGACGCCGTCGAACTCGGCCTCGGCGTCGAGCACCAGGCGGTGCGCGAGGACCGGGACGGCCAGTGCCTTCACGTCGTCCGGCGTGACGTAGTGGCGACCGCTCAGCGCCGCGAGGACACGGGAGGCACGGATCAGGCCCATCGCCCCACGGACGCTGACGCCGAGCCGGACCTCGCTCGCCGAGCGGGTCGCGTCCACCAGACGGGCGACGTAGTCGGCGATCACCGCGTCGACGTGCACGGTGCGCGCCAGGGCGGCCATCTCGGTGATGGTCGCGGCGGGCACGACGCTCGCCAGCGGGACCGACGCCGACGGAGCCGACGAGGTCTCGAGGATCTTCACCGTCGCGGCGTGGTCGGGGTAACCGATGGACGTCTTCATGAGGAAGCGGTCGAGCTGCGCCTCGGGCAGACGGTACGTGCCGGCCTGCTCGATCGGGTTCTGGGTCGCGATGACCATGAACGGCGCGGCGAGACGGTGGTTGACGCCGTCGACCGTGATCGCGGACTCCTCCATCGCCTCGAGCAGCGCGGACTGCGTCTTCGGGCTCGCACGGTTGATCTCGTCGGCGAGCACGATGTTCGCGAAGACCGGCCCGCGGTGGAAGTCGAACTCCTGCGTCCGCTGGTCGTAGACGCTGATGCCGGTGATGTCACCCGGCAGCAGGTCGGGGGTGAACTGGATGCGGTTCGTGGTGCCCTGCACGCTCTGCGCCATCGCCCGGGCGAGGCTCGTCTTGCCCGTTCCGGGGACGTCCTCGAGGAGCAGGTGCCCCTCGCTGAGCATCGCTGTGACCGCGAGGCGGATCACGAACGTCTTCCCGAGGAGCACCTGCTCGACGTTGGTCACGATGCGGCCTGCGACGTCGGCGAACCAGGTGGCCTGCTCCGGGGTCATGCTCATGCGGGGTGGTCCTTCGGTCGTGGCGGGAGGTGTGCGGCGGCGGGAGGGTCGGGGC